>VGWI01000007.1 GCA_016873655.1 Lentisphaerota bacterium | reverse complement strand
TCGCTGGCCGGACGCGGCGTCAGGGAGATCACTCTGCTGGGCCAAAGCGTGATGTCCTACGGCCGGAAGAACGCCGTGTGGTCCGCGAACCACACATCCCCGCTGGGGTTCGAGGAGCCGCTCCCACGCCTGCTCGAGACAGTGGCGGCCGTGCCCGGAATCATGCGGGTCAGGTTCACTTCCGGACACCCATCCGGCTGCACCGCCGAGCTAGCGCGCGCCATGGCCGCCATCCCGCAGGTATGCGAGCATCTTCACCTCCCAGTCCAGTCCGGTTCCGACCGGATTCTGCGCAGGATGGGCCGGGGCTACTCGGCCGACGGATACCGCCGCGCGGTGGAACGTCTGCGAAGACGGGTGCCTGACATATCACTCACCACGGACGTCATCGTCGGGTTCCCGTCCGAAACCGAGACCGATTTCGAGCTCACGCGCGCCCTGCTGGAGGACATCGGATTCGACAACGCGTTCGTGTTCAAGTACTCTCCGCGTCCCGGCACACCGGCAATGCGCTGGGAAGACGACGTTCCAGCGGACGAGAAAATGCGGCGCAACAAAGCGCTGCTCGAGGACCAGGAAGCGCGGGGACTGAGACTCAACAGACCGCTTGTCGGACGTTCAATCGAGGTGCTGGTTGAGGGGCCAAGCCGGACAAACAGGCGACGCATGGCCGGCCGGACACGCACGAACAAGATTGTCATTTTCGATCCCTTCCCCGGGATCAAGGCGGGAGACATGATGACCGTGAAGATCGAGCGCGCGCTCTCGCAGACCTTGTACGGCACGGGGGCGGTCGTCCTGGACGCGGGGAGACAAAGGTCATGACGCCGCTTGCGCTTACTACACTCGGCATTGCCCTTGTCGCCCTGACGCTGGCGACGACGCTGGCCGTGGCGCCGGACGCGGCGCGGCGCTGGATCGCATCGTTCCCGCGCAGCCGCGCCTGGGCCTGGGTCCTGATGTCGGTCGCGGCGGTGTGGTCGGGATGGCTGGTTCTCCACACGCCGCTGGGCAGGTTCGAGAGCTGGAAACCGGCCGTCTATCTCGCCGCGCCCGGCGCAATACTGCTGGCCATGCGGTATGTGGACGATCTCCTCGCGCCGCGCGCGCTGGGGGCAATTCTCCTGCTCGCACCTTCGCCCATCCTCGCAATGGTGCGCGCGGCGGATACGCAGTGGAGCTGCGCCGTGGCAGCAGTGGCATACCTCATGGTTGCCGCCGGCCTGGTCCTGGTCGTCAGCCCCTACCGGTTCAGAACATGCGCTGGAAACTGGACGCCGACAGACAGGCGCTGCCGGATACTGGCCGCGGCTCTGGCCGCGCCGGCGCTCTTCCTTGCGACTCTGGCCGTGGCGGTCCTGTGACGGCGAATATGCAAGACGGAAGAAAGCGGCAAATGGTCTCTTTCAGCCTCAGCACCGGGCAAAGCACTTGCTGGACGGACATCACTGACCTCGTACGTTCAGCCGTGCGCGAACTGGGAATCACAGACGGTGTGATCACCGTCTTCGTGCCGCATACCACGGCCGGCATAACCATCAACGAGAACGCCGATCCGGATGTCGTCCGCGACATGGTTTCAGTCCTGGATCGCCTCGTCCCGCGCGAAGGCCCGTACCGACATGCCGAGGGGAACTCGGCGGCACACGTGAAGGCGTCGCTCCTCGGTTCATCGGTCAACGTCATCGTCGAGGGTTCCGCTCTTCGCCTGGGAACCTGGCAGGGCATCTACTTCTGCGAGTTCGACGGACCGCGGCGCCGTACGGTCATGGTGCGGTGATGAGGAGCCCCGCCCCGCTGCGCGCAGTTCTCATTGTCGGTCCGACGGGTGTCGGAAAGACGCCGCTCGGCGAAGCACTCGATCGCAACGGTCTTCTGGGCAGCCGCTGTTGTCACTTCGATTTCGGGCAGGCTCTGCGCGACGCGGCAGAAGGCGGGGGCGTCCTCGACCCCGCCGAGAATGTCTTCGTCCGGCGTCTCCTTGAGGAGGGGGCTCTGCTCGAGGACGACCGCTTTCCCCTGGCACTGAAACTCCTCCGGGCTTTCATCGCCGACCGGGAAATGAAGCCCGCTGACATACTCGTTCTCAACGGCATCCCCCGCCACTCGGGCCAGGCGCGCGACATTTCGCCCGTGGCCGACGTGCGAGTGGTCATCGCGCTTCGGGCATCGCCGGAAACCGTGGCCGAAAGAATCCGCCGCGACACCGGCGGAGACCGCCGCGGCCGCGAAGACGACTCGCCAGCCGATATCGCCCGCAAACTGAAGATATTTGCCGACCGGACAGCCCCGCTGCTTGACCACTACCGCCGCGCGGGCGTAGAACTCCGGACCATTGATGTCGGGATTGAGACAACAGCCGAAGAAGTTGTGCGTATGATCGAGACACGCGCTGGAGACAACAAAGATGACGATCAGGGTTGATGGCGAGACTATTCCGGAGTCGGCCGTGGAATTCGAGTTCCGGCGGCTTGTTTCCTTCTATTCGCAGCACATGCCTCCTTCGAGTCTGCGTGAGCAGGCGGACACCCTGCGCAAGCGCGCAGTGGACCAGGCGATAGGCGCAAAGCTCCTGCTGAAAGAAGCCGACCGGCTTGCCGCGCCGGTGCCTGAACAGGAAATCACCGCCCGCCTCGCCAGCCTCGTCGAGCAGGCGGGCGGCGAAGCCGCCTTCAACGCGACGCTGAAGAAGCAGCGCCTCACGCTCGACGCCGTTCGGGAAGGAATAGCGCGCGGCCGCAGGGTTGACCGCCTGGTCGAGCAGATTTCGGCCGAAGTCCCGGAACCGACCGAAGACGAGCTTCTGGCTCATTTCGAGGCCAACCGCAACGAATACATCCGGCCGGACCGCGTGCAGGCCCAGCACATTCTGATCTCGGCCGAGCAGGGCGACGACGCCGGCCGCGCCACCGCACGCTCCCGGTTGGAGGACATACGCGAGCGGATCGCATCCGGCTCCGCTAGTTTCTCCGACATGGCGGCAGCACACTCGGACTGCCCCAGCGGGAAGAAGAGCGGAGGCGGCCTCGGCTGGTTCAGCCGCGGCATGATGGTGCCCGAATTCGACTCGGCCGTGTTCTCGATGCAGGTCGGCGAACTCAGCAGCATCATCGACACACAGTTCGGCATGCACATCATCTACAAGACAGCCGAGGAACAGGGCGGCGCGGCCGAATTCAGTGACGCCAGAGATCGTATCCGTGACCTGCTCCGTCATGCCCGGCGCGGAGAAGCCCTCTCGGCATACGTCAACGAACTCAAGGCGAAAGCCGTCATCGAGGGAGTGGACACTGCGCGCTGATTCCTGTGCCTGAACTGCCGGCGCAATGCTTGTCATTGCCCGCCGGCCGGAATCGTGGTATTCATCACGCCCGTCTGCAACGGACATGGTCATCGGGGCGTAGCGCAGCCTGGTAGCGCGTCTGAATGGGGTTCAGAAGGTCACGAGTTCGAATCTCGTCGCCCCGACCACCCGCCTACGTTCAAATAAGGGTTCAAGTCAATTTCCTCCTGCGCATAGGACTCTGACCCTCAACCTGTAGTCGCCCTCCGGCCGGGCATTCGCCAAAGAGCGGCTTTGATTTACGCGATCAGGCGCTGGATGGCGGTCACGAACGGCTATGCCGGCCCATCGGAAACGGTCACGATGGGCGCGAGTCCAGCCTCTCCCCTTCGGTAACATCCATTCTGGCGCTATGCGCCCCGGGGAATCAGTGTTGACCACTGAAAGTGGTCGGGGCATAGTTCCCCGCCTCTTGAATGTCTTCGCGATGCAAACGGTGTGATCAGTCCATGAACACGATGGCTGCACGCGTTTCTCACGCACACTCGTGCCATATCGAAATCCTTACGCCTAAGCAGGATTCAGCCGATCTCGACGGCGATCTCGCCAGGTTCGCTGACAAGTATCGCCAGGTTGTTGATGGCGGACATGTCGCGTGCATAACCGATAGCCCGATGGGCATTCTCAGCTTCCAGGGTACCGAAGTCATTCCCGAACTTGGCCTGGAAGTGAAAAGCGGCCAGTTCGTTCTTCACCTGAACACATTTCACACCCGCGAAGCGATGGATGGAATACTCGGCGCGGCGGCCGACACAGGCATTGAAACCATATTGGTGATTTCAGGCGACGGCAGCGAGCGGACCCCGCGACTTGCGCCTGAGTCCATCGGCATGAAGTGCAACGCGGTAACGTCTGTCGAGCTGCTTCGTTTCATCGAGCGTGAGCACCCGGGTCGTTTCGAGTTGGGTGTGGCTTTCAACCCGTACGAGCCCGGGGAGCATGAACTGGCGAAGATGCGCCGCAAGGCGGATGCCGGGGCAAAATTCATCATCACCCAACCCATCATCGGCAGAAACGACAGGCTGGATGCCCTGGAAGAGTTCGGGCTGCCCGTGATCATGGACGCGTGGATGTCGAGGAAGCTTCATCTGCTGTCCGAATGCGTGGGGCACGAAATATCTGAGGATGCGCCCTACGATCCCATCGAGAACCTGCGCGAGCTGAAGAAGAACTACCCTGGACACGGCCTGTACCTGACCATGCTGGGCTTCAAGACCCAGCTCCCTCTCCTGCCGTCCGTGCTCGGCAACCACGGCTGAAGACACAGACGTCGTATGCCCGGGACTTTCCTGCGGAACCGGATGGCGCCCAGTCGCCGGCGCCAACGTATCAAGACCTGCGCCTTCTCAGTGAAAGGCCCGACGCCGCCAGGGCAGCTCCAAGCATCAGGAATTGCGACGGCTCGGGCACCATCAGGCTGAAATCATCCAGACCATATGTCTGCTCTTCGTTTCCGGACCGGCCTATGAAGACGCCGATCCAGTCAATATTCGCAAGGTCATCGAGGTAGGCTTCCTCCGAAGCCCCGCCGGGGTCGAGGATGTCCCAATCACTCCAGCGCGTCAGCGGAGCTGTCAGCGTACGCCAGCCATTGCCCACACCCGAAGAAACCTCGTACGCCCATACGTACGAACTCTTCGATGACTGCCAGCGGACTTGCACGGTCGGGGAAAGATCGTTGGTGGACCAGAAATCGGTCTGGACCCACATGTTCGTCTCCCATCCGCCCGCGAACAGGCTGCTTGCATCGGTGTAGGCCACATCCCACATTTCCGTCTGCGGGTCGCCGTCCGTCGCCGGAAACAGTATCTCCAACCAGCCGGCCGGGTTCCCGCCCGCGGGCTGGGGGGCGAGCTGGGCAAAGCCGTGATCGGATTGCCACTCGGGCGTGCCTGGACTCCAGTCGTGCCTGCCAAGAATCAGGCTGGCGTTTGCAGGCCGCTGAAACAGCATTGCGAAGAACACTGCAGCCAACAGCCTGACGATCCGCCCGGATCTGCGGCTGAACTTTGGTTTCCTGACGTTCATTGCCGGCATGCGCCCCACCCTGAAAACATTGTAGACTATTCCGTCGCCCGGGTAAAGACACGGCGGCATTCCCTGCGCCATCAGAACCGTTCCCGGCCCATTCCCGCATTCGGGTGCATCAACCCCGGTCAAACGCCGGTGTCGGAAAGGCGCCCCAGCAGCCGCAACAGGCCGTCGAGAATGGTGAGCGGATGCGGCGGACATCCGGGCACGTACAGGTCAACGGGAACAACCGAGTCCGCACCTCCCCTGGTCTCGGCATGGGTCCGGAATATGCCTCCCGAGATTGCGCAGGCTCCCACGGCGATGACTATCTTCGGCTCGGCTACGGCTTCATAGGTCTTGCGCAGCGCAAGCTCCATGTTGACCGATACCGGCCCCGTGATCAGCAAACCGTCCGCGTGCCGCGGCGATGCGACGAACTGTATCCCGAACCTGCCCAGGTCCCATGCGAGCGTGTTCAAGACGTTCGTGTCCGCCTCGCAGGCGTTGCATCCGCCAGCACTCACCTGCCGGAGCTTGAGCGACCGGCCGAACAGCCTTCTGACGTTCTCCTTGAAGGCGGACGGCACGTTGCTGTCTGCAGCCGTAACCACCAGGTCATCCCGCTTCGCGGAAGCGAGTTGGTGACTCCTTCCGAACTCCATCGCGCCGTACTCGCATGCCTTCAAGCACGAACCGCAGAAGATGCAGCGCCCGGTGTCCAGTTCCGGACCGTTGCCCGACGCACCCCTCGATATTGCTTCAGCCGGGCAAGCGGCCACACACTTCGAGCAGTCGGATCGGCACTTGCCGGCGTCGATGCGGGGCCGACCGGCAAACCTTTCCGGCAAGTCCGGCAGCGGGCCTGCGGGATAGCGCATGGTCCTGTGCCCCTGGCTGATACGGGTTCTCAAGACGCTGTTCATCATCGCACCACCTCAAAGATCATGCCCGCAGTAGGACAGATTGAAGCTCTTGTTGCATAGAGGAAAGTCGGATATTTCCTGGCCGCGCATCGCGCAGGCCAACCCGAACCAGTTGAGGAAGGACGGGTCCACCATCTTGTAGCACGCCAGACGGCCTGCACCGTCGGTGACTGCGACGTGACAGATCCGTCCTCTCCAACCCTCAACAAGCGAGACGCCCATGCTGTCGGCAGCCGGCCTGCCACCAGCCGTCTTCTCCTCGCCTCGCGGCATGGCGTCCAACTGCTCCAGTACGAACGCGGCGGAGCGTTCCACTTCCTGCCAGCGCACCCACGCCCGCGCAAACACGTCGCCGCTTGCCGCGGCCGCAACCGGAATGTGAGCGAAGCGATAGACGCCGTATGGGTGGTCGCGGCGCACGTCCGCATCCAATCCCGACGCCCGCGCCGCAACACCTACCAGTCCTATCCTGCGGGCCGTCTCCGTGGCAACCGTTCCCGTTCCCTCGAATCTGGCCAGGACCGAAGGCGTATTCCACAACAGGCTGACAGCCGACTTGGCGTCCCTCAACGCGCCGCGGACTCTATCCGAGACGCGCTCGGCGATCCCGTCCGTCACGTCGTACCCGACACCCCCGGGACGAACGAGTCCACGGCCGAAACGGTTCCCGCACAGGTCCGCTGTGGCATTGAGCAAGTCGCCCCGGATACGGCCGCAGTAAGACATCGTCGGCAGATACCCGATATCTCCCGCCAGGGCGCCGAGATCACCCACGTGATTCGCCATTCGCTCAAGCTCCAGGGCCAATCCCCGGATCACCTGCGCGCGCGCAGGCGCGGCTGATCCGGAAAGGCCCTCGACGAGGAGGCTGTAGGCAAGCGTGTGCCCGATCGTTGTGTCTCCCGCGATCGTTTCGATGTAATGGGCCGTCCGCTTGTCCGGTCCGGCCACGACGGCGCGTTCCATGCCGCGATGCTGGTACCCCAGCGATATCTCCAGGTGCAGAACCCTCTCGCCGTGACACTGGAACCGGAAGTGGCCTGGCTCGATGATTCCAGCGTGCACCGGCCCGACAGCCACTTCGTGTATCTCATCGCCTTCCATGGAAAAGAAGTCGGCCACTCCGCAGGGATTGCGCCCGGCAGGCGCCGAACCGTCGGCACGAAAGAGAGGATACCGGACCGGCTTCAGCCAGGGATGACCGGACGGGGTAACACCCAGTTGCTCCGCGATTTCGCGCTCGAACATGTGCGCCTGTTCGCAGTCCGGCGTAACTGCCGGGTAAGAGTCGCCTGTTCGCGCGGACGCGAGCGACAGAAGCCCGGAAGAGTCCTCCGCCAGGACTGCGAACAGGATCGCGCTTCCTTCCGGCTCCCGCGTGCCGAACATGGCCGCGATGCTACTGCCGCCGCGTACGCCTTCAGCGACAAACTCCCTGAAATCCTCGATCGTAAGCGATGGCACCGCCGCAAGTTGAGTGACGCAACCGTTCCTGATCACGCATGCAGCTTTCAAGGCATTCCTCCTGTCAGGGCGGATGCCATCTCCAGAACATGCCATAGACGGCTGCACGGCCATATTCCAAGAACCAGCGAGACCAGGATCGCCCCGGCGACGAGAAACCTGTCCAGCCATCCGGCGCCGACATTCCGGACAATCCCCTCATGCGCGCCCCATGACACGCCTATGGCATGGCGCATCACTCCGACGAAAACCGCCACCAGGCCGGCAAGCAGAGCGCCGGCCAGGAGATAGCGCCCGCCTTCCAGCGCGGACTTGAGAATCAGGAACTCGGAGAGGAATATGCCGAACGGCGCCATGCCTGCCAGCATCATTATCCCCAGCAGAAGCCCGGTTCCCCACAACGGCTCAGCGTGAAGGGCGCCGGATATGCGGCGCATGTCGTTGGTCCCGTACGCCTGCCCGATCCTGCCGGCGGACATGAAGGAAAGCGTCTTCGCAACCGAATGGTTCATGGCGTGCAGGAGCGCAGCGGCTGCGCCCGCGCCTCCGAGACCGATGCCAACCGCGATCAGTCCTATGTGCTCGACGCTCGAGTAGGCCAGAAGTCTCTTGATGTCCCGCTGGCCCACGATGAAGACGGCCGCGAGCAGAACCGAAACAAGCCCGAGAACCAGCAACACCTCGCGCCCCCAACCGTCACTCCCCGTGACCGCTTCGACAAGGGCAAGAGACCTCAGCACACAATAGAGCGCGGCATTGAGCATGAAAGCAGAGAACATTGCCGACACCGGAGCCGGCGCCTGGCTGTGCGCGTCGGGCAGCCAGCTGTGCATCGGCGCAAGCCCGGCCTTTGTGCCGTAACCGACAACGGCGAATATGAACGCCATCTTGACATGGGCAGAACTCAGGCTCCCCGCCGCATCAAGGAGATGCGTCCAGGAAAGAACCTGCGCGCCGGTGAGGCCCGCTGATTCGGCTGAGGCCGCCGCGAGAATCACGCCGATGAACGCCAGGGCCACTCCCACGGAGCACATGAGCAGGTACTTCCACATTGCTTCCAGCGACGCAGGGGAGGAATGGGTGAGGATCATGAACGCCGTTAGAAGCGTGGTCGCCTCAATGCCGACCCACATCACGCCCAGGTTGTCCGTCAGGAGAACAACCGTCATGGCATCCATCGCGCCGAACCAGAGCGCCGCGTAGCGCGCCGCTTTGCCCCGGCTGAAGGCTCCTGATTCCAGTTCCTTCGAGAAGTAGCCGACGGCATAGAGAGATACGGCAGAGAAGACCCCCGCCATGAGAACCAGGTGCCAGGCGGACAGCATGTCCATCCTGAACCATTCGCCCGCCTGCAGACTGCCGCCGGCAAACGTCCGCCATGCGCAACACGCGGCAACCGTCGCCGTCGTAATGGTCCCCATCGCGCAGAACCGCATTATTGCGCGCGCCGACGGCAAAAGAAGAACGATCCCGGCGGCAACCGCCGGTGCCACAAGAAGCAATACCATCATGCCGCCGCCGCTCAAGGTTCAGCCTTTCAGAACGTTCAACCTGCCTGAATCCATGTGATCGAATTCGCGGTTGATGTGGAATATCGCGATGCCCATCACAAACACAGCGACAAAGGCGTCCAGCATGGCGCCCAGTTCAACCAGCACCGGGATGTCATGGGCAACAGCCAGGCCCAGCGCGTAGATTCCGTTCTCCACCACGATGTAGCCTATTACCTGCGTGACCGCGAGCCGGCGGGCAATGATCAGGAAAAGCCCCGTGCTTACCATCATGCATGCCGTAGGCACGGCCAGCCCGGAAACGCCGTCCGGTGTCGGCAGCTTCGCGCCAAGCCAGAGCGACGCGAGGAAGAACAACACCCCGGCCATGAGAGACGTCCCGTAGCCGACGAACGGACTCATCTCCCGGCTGGCGCTGGCTTCGCGCATCGCGCGGGACAGCAGTACAGGGAAAACGATGCCCTTCAGGGCCATGACAAACACGCCTGTAAACAGCAGTTGCATCGATATGTGGAGCGATGAAACCCATGGCAGGACTCCGCCAGCCACGATTCCCTGGATTGCCACCGTTCGGATGCACGCCCCGAGCCTGCTGGACCCCAGAAGCAGCAGGCACGTGACCAGGATCAGAACATGAACCGAATCAACAAGCGGCATCATGGCGATAACCTGCCCGCCAGCGCGAAGGCAAGCAGCGCCAGCGCCACTGCGCCGACCAGCATTCGCGGCACCTTTAGAAGACTCAACCTTGCCATCGTTGACTCAACAACACCCACGACAATGGCCAGAAGCATCATCGCCGCCAGGAAACCGACGAATGCCAGGGAACCCGTCACTCCCGCGGCCGACATAGCCAGGTTCACAATGACCGCACCCAACAACCATAGCTTCAGGGATGCCGCATACAGCACAAACGCGAGGTCAGGGCCGGAATAGTCAAGGATCATCACTTCGTGAATCATCGTAAGCTCGAGATGCGTGTTCGGATCGTCAACTGGAATGCGGGCGTTCTCGACGAGAAAGACGAGGAACAGGACCGTAAGAACGACCATGAAGGCAGGTCCGTACGCCATCCATGCGGCCGGCGTCAGCCCGGCGAACAAGCCTGCGAACGACTCCGAGCCCGACACCCTCGCGAGAGTCGCAACCGCAACGAAGAGGGCTGGTTCGGCGAGAGCCGAGAACTGGACCTCACGACTGGCTCCCATACCCTCAAAACTGGAACCCGTATCCAGCGCGGACAGAACGGTCAAGAACCTCATCAGTCCGAGGAAGTAGACAACAAGCACGATGTCGCCCCCGAACGACGCCAGGGCCGGCGCGGATGCCGCCGGCATGAACGCCAGCGCCCCCGATACGCAGGCAAGACCTGCTGCAGGCGCGGCTCGAAACACCCAGGTTGTCGTCCTGCTGTACACCGCCCCCTTCCGCAGAAGCTTGATCAGGTCATGGTAAAGCTGAAGCACCGGCTGGCCGCTGCGGCCGGCAAACGCCGCCTTTGTGCGGTTGATCACGCCGGGAAGAAGCGGCGCCAGAACCAGGCCCGAAAGCATCGCCACGGCATGGAATGCAGTCATCCGGTCACCTCAGTTTCCACGCCAGAAGAGCGACGAGGGCAAGAACGATGTAAAGGATGTAGAGGTTGAGGCGGCCGTGCTGCAGCCCCCGTGCCCGAGCGGACATGGCGGTGAACAGCTTGAAAAGGGGCGCGTAGAAGTGCTCTCGCCACACGTCGCGCGCTTCGCTCGAGAAAGACGCTCCGGACGGGAAGAGCCCGGAAAGACGAGTCGCCGTGGTGTCCGTTCGGACAACGGCATGGAACTGCCGGACAATGGGGGCCGAGAACGAAGAAGATGTGTACTGCATGCGCGACGCGGGCGCCGCGTAGCCGCAGTCCCACGTTACGGCGCTATCCACGCGCCGCCGGGATAGCAGCGCGTTCCGCAAGAGATACAGCGCGGCCGCGGCCAGAAGCACCGTCGCCCCGGCGCCGGCAGTCCAGGAAAACACGCCTTCGGGAAGGGACAGCGCGGCCAAGGCAACAGCGTCCGGGCCGGACACCACGCATCTCACAGCGGGTTCAACGAAACCTGGCAGAAGGACGGCGCTGATGCCGGCCAGCAGACAGATGGCCGCAAGGACCATCATCGGCAATCGCATCGCCATCGGGCATTCGTGCGCTTGCGCGGCGGTTCCGTCACGTGGCTCGCCAAGGAAGACCACACCCATCACCTTGGTGAAACACGCCACGGCCAGCCCCCCGACCATGGCCAGCGACACCAGCAGAACCAGTCCGGCCCCTTCCATTCCCGCAAACGCCCCGGAACCGGCTATCGCGCCGAGGGATGCCCTGTAGAGCAGGAACTCGCCAAGAAATCCGTTCAGCGGAGGCAGCCCGCAGATCGCGGCGGCGCCAACCATAAACGCGCAGGCAGTGACGGGCATGCTCTTGGAAAGCCCGCCAAGCCGGTCGAGCTGAACCGTTCCTGCCGCATGGAGAACTGAACCAGCCCCCATGAACAGCAGCGACTTGAAAACAGCATGGTTGAACACATGCATCAGCGCCCCCGCGAAGCCAAGGAAGGCCAGCGCGAAAGACCCGCGGCTGATTCCCAGAAAACCGAATCCCAAGCCCATCGCCACGATCCCCATGTTCTCCACACTGGAAAACGCAAGCAGCCTCTTCATATCCCTCTGCGCCAGCGCGGAGAGAATCCCCAACAGCCCGGACAGCACGCCCGCACCCATCAGCGTCCATCCCCACCACGGCATCGGCGCGCCAAGAAATGTGCTGAAACGGAGGAGCCCGTATATTCCAGTCTTGATCATCACCCCGCTCATCACCGCCGACACGTGAGACGGCGCTGCCGGGTGAGCTTCGGGCAGCCAGACATGCAGGGGAACAAGCCCCGCTTTTGTCCCGAACCCGATGACAGCCAGAATGAACGCCGCTCCGGCAAAGACGGGCTCCGGCCGCAACGCAGAGAACCCGCTGAAATCGAACGTTCCGGAACGGATTCCCAGCAGACCGAACAAGACCAGCAGAAAAGCAGTCCCGAAGTGCGTCGCGGCAAGATAGATCCACCCGGCGCGCCTTACCTCACGTTTCTCGCCGTCGAACATGACAAGGAAGAAAGACGCAAGCGACATGAGCTCCCAGGCCAGCAGAAACAGAACCGCGTTTCGGGCCACAACCACCAGCAGCATGCTGCCGACGAGAACGTTGAACATGAACCACGATGCCGACACGCGGCGGGCGGTTCCAGTCCGGGAGAGATATGCGTGCCCGTAGACCGCAGCCAATGCCGAAACCGTCAGTATCACAAAGGCAAAAAAACCAGACAGGGCGTCCATCCCCACGGCCAGAGAACCGGCCGGGATAACCCACGGCAGACTTGCTTGCCAGGTTGCCGCGCCGACCATGGCGTCCAGGGCGGGCACAATCCCGAGAACGCTTCCGAGCACGGCGATGGCCGGCCCGAGGATACCTGCCCGCTTCCCGCCGGGAGGAACAAGAAGGCAGAGAGTTGATCCTGCCAACAGTACCGCCAGCGAGGCCAGAATCAGGTTCATGGATTTCCGCCGTCCCCGCGGGCAGCGCCCTCTGAACGTCGCGCAGACAGTGCGTCAACCGCCCTCACCCAGCGATAGCTCGTCTTCTCGGTGACGTTGAACAACCGCGCCACCTCTCGAACGCCGGTTTGCATTTGTGCGGACAGATACCCCGTGCGAAACTCCCGCCGCGAAAAGCCGAGGATGCTAAAGAGCGCCCTGCTGCGACGCAACGAAAAAACATGAATGGCGCCGGCTTGCGCCCGCAGGGTCAGTGCTTTGCCGGCGGTGCTTCCCCGGCTGCGTCGGGCTGGACAGCGGCAGGCGCGCCGGCCATCAGTTTCTGGAGTTCTTCTTCGAAAATGCGGCGCACATCATCGAACATTTGCTGCTGCTCATCCTCGCGGGCTTTCTTGCGCTCGGGCTCGGACTTGGAGACGCCCTTGTTCTTCTTCTTGCCCTGCTCCTTCTTTTCCTTGTCCTGCGCTTCCTTGATGCGCGTCTGGTAATCCCTCAGGCGTTCATTTGCCTTTGATTGGTCGGTGTAGGTGGAAACGACGGCCAGCTTCCTGGGTGCGCACGCGGAACGGGGGAAGGTCTTGCGCTCGTAGCTTTCCAGGTCGTCAAACCTGCGCTGCGCGTTCATAAGCGCGCGAGAAAAGCTCTTTTCTTCCCTGTCCAGCTCCTTCTCCAGCTTCTCGCATTCCTCCGCGGTGACCACCCGGTAAGTCTCTTTCTTCGCACGGTCGGTTTCCTTGATAAGGCAGTATTTCTCGACCGCCGGCGCGGAAACCGCGATGGAGGCAACCACAAATCCCGCTAGAACCGCGTGTCTTGTCATGGCAATGCCCGCCTATACGCGCTCAACCACAATGGAGCCGTCTATTTCACTGCGCAGAATGCGCTCAATCCCCTGCTTCAGCGTCATAACGGCGTGGGGACACCCGCCGCATGCGCCCTTCAGACGCACCTTCACACTGGCGCCTTCCACGGAAACCACTTCAAGATCGCCGCCGTCGGCCTGCAGCATGCCTCTCAACTGCTCAAGTCTGTCCCTGATCTTCTGTTCCATTTTGGATACCCCGCTGCCGTTGTCGGTTTTCCTGCCTCGAAAGCCGTGATATCATCGCAGAACACTGACGCGCGCGCAAGGAACACGTGCCCTTCGGGGCGCATCTGCGGGAGACCGGATGACGGGGAAACGTGCAGGCACCGTTGCGGTGGCAATGAGCGGAGGGTTGGACAGCACCGCCGCCCTGGCATACCTGCTTGACGAAGGCTGCGAGGCATTCGGCCTGACGGCGCTCATGACCCGGGAACGCTCGCGGTGCTGCGCGCCGGAAGACGTCGAAGCCGCTTCCCTTGCCGCCCGGCGACTCGGTGTTGAACACCATGTGGTTCCTGTGTACGAGGAATTCGAAGGCAGCGTCATCGGACACTTCTCGTCGGAGTACCTGGCGGGAAGAACCCCTTCCCCATGCGTCGTCTGCAACAGAACCATCAAGTTCGGCGCACTGCTTGAAGAAGCCGCCAGGCTGGGCGCGGACTTCCTGGCAACCGGCCACTATGCCCGCACTGAACGCACCGAAAGCGGCGCGTTCCGCCTCCTGCGCGGGTCGGACCCGGCAAAGGACCAGTCCTATTTCCTCGCCCGGCTCACGCAGAGACAACTCGCAAGAGCCCTCTTCCCGCTCGGCATCAGGACAAAGCGCGAAGTCGCGTCGGACATGGCGCGGCGCGGACTCGCTTTCGCCCCCCGTGGCGAAAGCCAGGAACTGTGCTTCGTCGGCGACGACGGCCACGGCGCCTGGCTCGACGTCCGCATCCTGAACACTCCCCCGCCCGGCAGGATCGTCAGCGAGGACGGCAGGATTCTCGGCAGACACAACGGCATCCACCACTACACGGTCGGCCAGCGCAAGGGACTTGGCATAGCCACAGGTGAGCCGGTGTACGTCACCGCGATCCGGCCCGACACCAATGAAGTGGTCGTCGGCGCAAGGGACCGCGCAACCGTCCACGCCATGCGCGTGGCCGACTTCAACTGGATTTCCGGAATACAGCCCGCCTCTCCGGTGCCTGTCGAAACGCAGTACAGGTTCCGCCAGAATGCAGCCGCGTCCGTCCTGGAAATTGCCGGCGATGCCGGCAACGTCACGTTCGAGGCCCGGCAGTTTGGCGTGGCGCCAGGCCAGAGCGCGGCTTTCTACCGCGGCCCCGAAGCGCTCGGGGCCGCGTGGATAGCCTCAACTTCCCGCTGAGAGGAGAACGCGCCGGTCAACGGTACTTCGGCAGCATCGCGCCGTGAGCCTCGATCAGCTCGTCGCACATGGCGACAATCTGGTCGATCGTCAGTTCGGCCGCCGTATGCGGGTCCATCATGGCGGCCTGGTAGACCAGGTCGCGCTTACGGGTCAGCGCGGCGTCTATCGCCAGGATCTGCACGTTGACGTTGGTCATGTTGACCGCCGCGCAAACCTCAGGCAGGTCGCCTACGTAGCAGCCCTGCACGCCGTTGCGGTCCACGAGGCACGGCACCTCCACGCAGGCCCGGCGCGGCAGGTTCGTTATAAGCCCGGTGTTCATCACATTCCCGTGAACACGGATCGGCTTGCCGGTCTCTATCGCTTCCATGATGTATGAACCGAATTCGTGGCCGCGCGTGTGGCCCAGCGACGGGTTCTTCACGAGTTCCTCGCTGCTCTTCTTCCAGTTCTTGATCTGGCTGACGCAGCGGCGCGGGTATTCATCAAGCGGTATGTTGAACTCGTCTATCAGTTCCGGATGGGTGCCCTTTATGAACCACGGCAGGTATTCCGACGCGTGTTCCGACGACTCCGTTATGTAGTGGCCGAGCCTGAGCATCAGGGTCAGACGCACCATGTCCATGGCAACCATGAAGTCGGGGCATTCCCACGCCTCCCGGCCCTCGGCCTGCGCCCTGGCGCGCAGCTCTTCGGCCACCTTCGCGGCGCCGCGCTTGCGGATTGCCCTGAGCTTCCTCGCGGCTCTGCGCTTGATCTCCGGATAGAGATCCCTGCCTCCGTCGGTAATTTCGAGCAGCCATGCCTGGTGGTTGATCCCGGCTATCTTCCAGTTCAGCTTGTCCACGCCTCCATGCATTTCCACGCGGCGGAGAAGCCCGTCCGCGCAGCCCTGCACGGAGTGACACAGGCCGACGGCCTTGACGCCGGACCCCTGCAGCAGGCTGCCGGTGATCATGGCCATCGGATTGACGTAGTTGAGGAACCACGCGTCCGGGCAAACGGCCTCCATGTCGCGCGCGAAATCAAGCACAACCGGGATCGTCCGCAGCGCCCGGAAAATCCCGCCGATCCCCAACGTATCGGCGATCGTCTGGCGCAGGCCGTACTTCTTCGGCACCTCGAAGTCTATCACTGTGGACGGCTCATACCCGCCGACCTGGATCGCGTTGACGACATAGTTGGCGCCCTTCAGTGCCGCCCGGCGGTTCTTCACGCCAAGGTGCGTCGTGACCTTCGCGCGCCCTTCGTTGATGTTGCGGTTGATGGCCTCCAGCATCTGAAGCGACTCCGAAAGCCGCGCCCTGTCTATGTCGTATAGCGCTATGTGCGAATCCCGCAGCGCCTGAGAACACATCGAGTCGCCTAGAATGGACTTCGCGAAAATCGTGCTGCCCGCACCCATGAAGGTGATCTTTGCCATCGCCGCTTCCTTTCAGTTGCCCGGAAAGAGCGGCCTTGTACACTCGCACGACGGTGGACGCGAGCGTTTTCAGCCCCCAAGAAAACGCGGACGTGAAAGCGGCCGCGCGGACAGATCACATACCCGGGCCGGCGGACAAGTCACGTGCCGGCGGCAAGCATGTGGATTTGAGGCGTGCAGGCGCCGAAATCGGCGCTATACTCGACCGCAGCCGGGAGGCGTTGTTTGTATGGGGTTCCTGATGCTTGCCATTCTGCTTGGGCTTGTCACTTCTTCGTGCCGCTCGTCTGACGAGAACGGCTCGGACGCGCGCTGGAACGCCGCGCGCGCGGAGATGGTGGCCTTGCTGAAACAGTTCTACGGCGTCACCGACGAACGGGTTCTCGCCGCCATGGGGAAGGTGCGGCGGCATGTGTTCATTCCCGCGGCTTTCCGCGACGCTGCCACCGCATACGGAGACTACCCCCGGCCCATCGGTCACGGGCAAACCATATCCCAGCCCTATATCGTGGCGTACATGACCGCATGCGTTGACGTGAAACCGGGAGAGAAGGTGCTGGAGATAGGAACCGGATCCGGCTACCAGGCTGCCGTTCTGGCGGAACTCGGCGCGGAAGTCTACAGCATCGAAATAATACCGGAACTGGCCAGTCACGCGGCCGCAACACTGGCCGGCGAAGGCTACGGCGGCGTACACGTCCTGACAGGCGACGGCTACAAGGGCTGGCCCGAGCACGCCCCTTTCGACGTCGTGATCGTCACCTGCGCGCCGGACGACGTGCCGCAGGCGCTTGTTGAACAGCTCCGCGAAGGCGGCAGGATGATCGTGCCGGTCGGGTCGGCCGCGCAGCGGCTTGTCATGCTGAGAAAGAAGGACGGCAGGGCTGCACGGGAAGACGGGCTCCCAGTCCGGTTCGTGCCCATGGTGCGCGGCCCCTGAGCCGCGAAGGAAGCAAGACCTATGGAAAAGCGTGTGCGTGTGATAATTTCCGGCCGCGTACAGGGGGTGTGCTTCCGCATGAATGCCTATACCGAAGCGAGACGCCTCGGACTCAGGGGCTGGATATGCAACAGGCCAAACGGAACCGTCGAGGCGGTTGCGCAAGGCCCTGCCGAGGCGGTTGACGATTTCGTGCGCTGGTGCTGGCAGGGCCCGCCCATGGCCGTGGTAAGGCACGTCGCATCCGTCGAAGAGGCGGCCGGCGGGCGCCTCAAACCCTTCACCATCTCGGGTTGACAGATGTTCTACCTCTCGCTGGCTTCACTGCTCTGGGCCTTCTCGTTCGGTCTCATCAAGCAACACATGACCGGGCTCGACCCGTATTTTGTGGTGTGGGCCCGGCTTGTTCTTTCACTCGTGCCGTTCGCGCTGTTCTTCCGGCCGCGTTCGCTGTCGGCGTCGGCGCTTCTGAAACTGACCGGCGTCGGCGCTGTCCAGTACGGCTTCATGTACGTGGCGTATCTGCTGTCATACCGCCACCTTCAGGCCCATCAGGTGGCCCTGTTCACGGTGTTGACGCCGCTCTATGTCTGGTGGATGGCGGCGCTCCGCACACGGCGTTTCGGCGGACGCGGCTTTCTCGCAGTCCTGCTGGCAATCGTTGGGGCCGGGGCAATCGTGTTCTCGGGCAGCGGGTGGCGCGGCGCGGCGCTCGGGTTCCTGCTTGTCCAGGCGTCCAATCTCGCATTCGCATTCGGCCAGCTTGCGTACCGCGGCATTATCGGGCCTGCGCGGAAGGAGGCGGACGATATGCGTTTCTTCGCCGCTCTGTATTTCGGCGGGGTCGTGTTCGCCACTGTTGCGGTCGGCATGTTCGGAGATTGGACCCGCATGCGGCCCACGCCGCTCCAGGGCGCGGTGCTTGCATACCTGGGCCTGATTCCTTCCGGGCTGGGGTTCCTGCTGTGGAACATGGGAGCCCGGCGCGTGACGCCGGCAACACTGGCCGTGTTCAACAACGTCAAGGTGCCGCTGGCGGTCGCGGCGGCGGTCACGGTTTTCGGGGAGAGGGCGGACTGGCGCACGCTCCTGCCGGGCGCGGGCTTGATCTGCCTGGCGCTTGCGCTCAGTTCCCCGAAAACAAACCGGCGGCAGACCCGCAGGGCCTCCGCCGGTTCATCTGCGCTCGGCTGAGGATATCAGCCGCCGCTCTCTACTTCATGCTGATCGCTTCCACGGGACAGGCGTCCACGCAGGCGCCGCAGTCAACGCACTTGTCCGCGTCCACGATGGCCTTCTCGTCCATCGTGATCGCCTCGACCGGGCACGCTTCCACGCAGGCGCCGCAACCAGTGCACTTCCCCTTGTCAACTTCTGCCGGCATACCGATTCTCCCCTTCTTGTCTGCTCAAACAGGCGTGTCCGGCCGGTCCGGCCGTCCACAGGCCGGGGCGCGGAACGCACAGCGGCGGAAAGAACTGCTTCCCGCCTCTTTCCCGGGAAATAATACCGAAGACCGCACGTTGAGGCAACCGCCGTGTCCAGCCGCGGGCGGACATGCGGTCACTTGCCGAACAGGGCAAAGATCACCAGGACACTCACGCCGTAGAGGGCGATGGCCACCAGCAGCGGCGCGTCCGTAAGAAGTATCTTCTCCGGCCTGTCCCCCTTCTCATGCCGGTAGACGAGGTCGAGATACCGGAACATGCCGAAAACAACGAACGGGATCGTCAACGCCAGCATCGAAGTCCCGAACTTCTCCACCGTCGCCGGCCAGAGCGTGTAGATCGCATAGCAGACGATCGTCGCCGCGCTGATTATCGCCACAAGCTGGTCGAGAAGCAGCCGGTCATAGCCCGCGAGACTGTCGCGCGTGGCGTTGCCGCCGCCCAGGTCGTCCATCAGCACCTTCTCGTGCCTGCGCTTGCACGTGGCGAGAAAGAGCGCCAGGAGAAATGTGCAGACCAGCAGCCACGGGGATATCTTCACGCCTATCGCCACGGCGCCGGCAACCGCCCTCAGTACGAATCCCGTGGCAATGACCATTATGTCGGCAAGGGCTATGCGCTTCAGAGCAAGCGTGTAGAGAAGCTGGAGCGCCACGTAGGCGGCAAGAACTGCCGCGAACAGGGGTTGCAGCGCAAGCGCGCCGCCGAGCCCCAGGCCGAGGAACAGGAACGCGAAGATCCATGCCGCCGGCACCGGCATCCTGCCCGACGCAATGGCGCGCAGGCGCTTCGTGGGATGCGCGCGGTCGGACTCGATGTCTCGGATGTCGTTGAGAATGTAGATGCCGCTCGAGGCTAAACAGAAGAGAATTGCCGCCGGAATGACCATGGCCGCGGTCGTCCAGGGAATGTTCTGCTCCCGGTCCCCGAGCGCAAAAAACACGGCTGCAAGGACCACGCTGTTCTTGGTCCACTGGCTCACGCGCAGCGCGGAAAGCAGACTTCGGACAGCCGCCCTCATGCTCCGGCCCTGTTGCCCGCCGGCCTGCGCGCGGGAGTCCGCCGCATTCCGTTGCGCAAGGCAAGCTTCCATACAATGGTCATGGCCTCTTTCATGATCGCCTTGCTCATCTTCGAGTAACCCGCGCGCCGGTCAACAAACGTGATCGGAATCTCCTTTATTCTGAAACCAAGAAGCCAGGTCGCGTGGTTCATCTCCACCTGGAATGAGTAGCCGTTGGACTCTATCTCGTCGAGCGGTATGGCCTCCAGCACCTCGCGCCTGTAGCACTTGAAACCGCCTGTCGGATCAGCGACCGGCATTCCTGTTACAACACGCACGTATATCGCGGCCGACTTGCTGAGCATCAGCCTGCTCAACGGCCAGTTGGTTATCCTTATCCCCTGGACATAGCGCGATCCGATGACCAGGTCCGCTTCCTTCGCGGCGGCCATGAAGTTCGGTATTTCCGCCGGGTCATGCGAGAAATCGGCGTCCATCTCGAAGATGTGGGTGTAGCCGCGCTCCAGGGCCCACTTGAACCCGGCGATATACGCGCGTCCGAGGCCGCTCTTCTTCTCCCTGTGCAGAACGTGGATTCGCGGATCGTCCGCCGCAAGCCGGTCCGCTATCTCGCCCGTTCCGTCCGGCGAACCGTCGTCAACGAACAGGATGTCGGCATCACCGCGAAAGCGATGAACGGCTTCCGAAATCGGCCCCACGTTGTCCCTCTCGTCATACGTGGGAATGACGATAATCACCCTTTCAGCCGTATCCGTCACCGGTCACTCCTCCCGCCGGCCGAGCCGGCGCGCGTTCAGGCGTCACGGTCTTTCGCCGGTACAAACTCCTTGCCGTGTTCTCCAATGTAGATGGAGCGCGGCCGGAATATGCGGTTGTTGCCAAGATACTCCATGACCCGGGCCGTCCAGCCGGCAACGCGGCTCACGGCGAATATCGGGGTGAACATCTCAACGGGTATTCCCATGCACGAGTATATGAGCCCCGAATAGTAGTCCACGTTGGGGTAGATCCCCTTGTTCTTGCCGAGCGTGGCAACAACCCTCTTTTCCAGCGCGCGCGCGACACGGAAGAGCGGGCGGACTTCCTTGTTCCGGGCAACAAGGTGCTCCGCCAGCGGCGACAGCACCACGGCGCGCGGATCGTAGGTCTTGTAAACGCGATGCCCGAAACCGGGGATCTTCCGCTTCTCCTCCGTGGCCTTCGCGAACCAGGCCGGAACCGCCTTGCACGTGCCGATCTCCCGGAGCAGATGCAGCACTTCCTCGTTCGCACCGCCGTGCAACGGACCGCTGAGGGCGGCGATGCCGGACCCGATCGAGAGATAGATGTCCGACAGCGTCGAGGCCACGACCATCGCCGCGAAGGTGCTCGCGTTCATGCCGTGATCGGCATGCAGGATCAGGCAAACGTCCATCACCCGCTCCTCTTCCGGCGTCGGCCTGCGCCCAGACATCATGTAAAGAAAGTTTGCCGCGTGGCTGAGATCCGGATCCGGTTCAAGCGGCATCTTCCCCTGGCGCAGCCGCGAAATTGCCGCCGTAAGCGTCGCGAGACCGGAAATGAGGTGTATGCACGATTCCATGCTCGCCGCGTCGTCCCTCGTCGACCCGGCATTCGCAGGCCGCAGCAACCGCTGTCTGCGGAACTCGTAGATCGCCCTGCTTTCGCCGCGGGGCTTTGTTTCCATCGGGATGGAGTCCTCGTCGGAGGCTATCGCCTCGTCGGGCCTGGGCCGGGCGGCGGCGGAGTCGCGCCATGTGAGCCGGTAGCGCATGAACGTCGTTGCCAGACGCAGCGACGCCATCGGGTGCATATCCTCGACCGGAAAGTTGTCGAGCAGACGAAGAGTGTCCGACAGGTACCGCGCCTCCTTGAGCTTGGCATCGAAGGCCGCCATCTGCGATTCGGTGGGCAACTTCCCGTAGAGAAGCAGGTAACAGACTTCTTCGAAGTTTGAATGCGTGCACAGGTCGTAGATGTCATAGCCCTGGTAGAGCATCGACCCCTGCGCGCCGTCTATGTACCCGATCTTGGTCTCACAGGCGATCGCGCCTTCCAGACCAGGCCCCACGGTGCAGGTTACAGGCCACTTCACCCGCCCGGTCCACCCCGGAACAGCACCCGGATCGCGCCGACTCACGGCCGCCGCCGTGGCCTCCGAAATAAGCCTCGTGATTTCCAAGTTGTTCTCGCTCCTCTGGTGCAACTCCTGCCAGCCACACCCGTGTGCCCGGGTGCTGCAGGATAGGCAAGCACACACTGGGGTGGCAAGAAAGTTCAGGATGCGGCGCCAACCGCCGAAGCGCGGAGATGAGGTTTGAAACAGCCCGGTAACCGCAGGTATCATTGGCCGCCTGCAGGTTTCGTGAAACTGTTTATTCCGGAAATGAGCAAGGTGAAATACAGCATTCTCAAGTACGGCCGGCCGGAGCTCAGAAAGAAGGCGCGCAGGGTCGGGACCGTGACGCCAGAGATCCGTAAACTCGCCGAGGAAATGCTGCGCGCGATGCGCGCCGCGAACGGGCTCGGGCTGGCCGCCCAGCAGATAGGGCGCACGGAGAATATGTGCGTCATAGATATTCCACCCGGCGCTGAAGAAGCACGCGGCGGGAACGCCGACGCGCTCCCAGAAATGCCGCTGATCCTGATCAATCCGGAAATCGTTCATGAAGAAGGAGTTCAGGTGGGCCAGGAAGGGTGCCTGAGCTTCCCGGAGATATACGTGAACGTGCGGCGCGCAGAGAGGGTGCGGGTGCGACACATGGATCTGCAGGGGACCGAACGGGAGACAGAGGGAACCGGACTTCTTGCCCGCGCAATCCAGCACGAGCTCGATCACCTGCGCGGAGTGCTGCTGTGCGACCGGATGACGCTGGCCCAGAAGGTCTCAGTTGCCGGAAGGCTGAAGCGGCTCCGCAGGGAGTCCGCCCTCGACGACGGGAGCGCCCGGATCAGGTGAAACCTGCTCCGGCGTCACCTTTATCCGGAATATCCTGAAGCGCTTTGCCCGCCCGCGGTTGGCGCGCGATTCGATCTCCACCCTCTCCAGGGCCCGCGCCACTTCCTCCGCGCTGCGCAGAACAGGCTTCACCTGCTCCGGCGCGACAGCGCCTTCCTCACGGCGCAGAAACTCCCGGGCCAGAAGACGGTAAGCTTCCGCACCAGCGGACTGCGGGTCATGGACGGTGACCGGCTTCCCGAAGCTCGGCGCCTCGCTGAGCTTCACGTTCCGGGGAATCATCACGCGATAGACATGCTGGGGGAAATGGGCGCTGACATCCTTCACGACCTCGGCAGCCAGGTTCGTCCGGCTGTCATACATGGTCATAAGGATTCCCTGAAGCTCAAGAACTGGGTTCGCGCCGGAATCGCGCAGCCGCTTGATAAGATCCGTTATCACCGAAAGCCCCTCAAGCGCGTAGTACTCGCATTGCATCGGCACGAGCACCTTGTCGGCCGCAGCCAGAGCGTTCATCGTGAGGATCCCGAGGGACGGCGGACAGTCAACAATCACGAAGTCATATCCGCGCACGGCGAGAACCGGCTCAAGCACCCGACGGAACCTGTGCAGGTATTCGTCCATCCGTGCGACCTCTATCTCGGCGCCGGCAAGATCGAGCTCGGAAGGCAGAAGGTCCAGCCCATTGACCGCGGTGGAGACAATGCTCTCAGCGGCGGATCCGTCGCCCGTCAGGGCCTGGTAGACGCTGGCGCCCTGCCCGGCCTGCACGCCGAGCCCGCTGGTGGCGTTGGCCTGGGGATCGAGGTCTATCAACAGAACCCGCCTGCCGGCCCCTGCCAGCGCGGCGGCAAGATTAACGGCGGTCGTGGTCTTGCCAACGCCGCCTTTCTGGTTCGCGACCGCAACCACCAGAGGACGGCGGTCCCGGGCCTGGGAAGGGCATGGCGATGCGGGGCGGGGCTCCTGGACAACGGGCTCTTCCATCATGCCCTCCCCGGCGCGCTCCCGATCATTCCCGCCTTCCGCGCATAGCCGAATATGCCGCCGGCCGCGATTACGGGCGCCACCGCGCCGAGAGGGCGCAGCTCGAACGAATCTCCCGATGCAACCTTCACGATCCGCCCGGCGTTGAGGTCCAGCTCCGCCTCATCGCCTGTCCTGAACGATCCGCACAGCCGCCGTGCCGATTCCATCGGGTACAGCTCGCCTGTCGCCACCGCGTTGCGGAAGAAGATTCTCGCGTATGACTCCGCAACGACGGCCCTCACGCCGGCCGCGCCAAGCGCAATGGGCGCATGCTCGCGCGAGGATCCGCATCCGAAGTTCTGTCCAGCCACGACGATGACATACCTGCTGCGGGCGGCGCCGGCTTCAACAAAACGCGGCATGGAATCGGGAAGCCCGGACAACGCGTAGGAGCCGAGTTTCTCGTACTCGGACTTGATCGTCGGCACGAGGTTCAGATACTCCGCCGGAATTATGGCGTCAGTGTCGATATTGTCCCCGACAACGTACACGAGGCCCTTTATGCTGCCCCCGGAACCGCTGTTCATCGCGTGTCTCCCGTTCAACGCTCCGCAATCCGGACTCACAGGTACTTCACCGGGTCCGCGACCCGCCCTTCCACCGCCGATGCCGCAACCGTCAACGGCGAGGCAAGATAGATGGACGCCGACTTGGACCCCATGCGCCCTATGAAATTGCGGTTCGTCGTGCTGATCACCGATTCCGAACCCGCAACGCGTCCGTACGTGTCCGCCGGCCCGCCCAGACACGCCGCACATGAAGGCGGCGCGATGTCCTCGCAGCCGGCCTCGACAAAGATCGTGACCAGCGGCTTGCCGTCCACGACCGTCGTCATCAGCCCCATCGCCACTTCGGCGGTGGCAGGCACCAGGAAGGTCGGTATCTTCACCTTTCTTCCCTTCAGAATGCGCGCGGCCATCACAAAGTCCTTCAATTTGCCGCCGGTGCACGACCCGATGTAGGCGCGGTCAAGCGGCGTTCCCCGCATATCGCGCGCCGGGGCATAGTTGGACGGCAAATGCGGCTTCGCCACGCACGGCACGAAATCAGCCGCGTCATACACCCGCTCGAAGGCGGCTTCCGCGCCCTCGTCGGAATACAGCGGCCTGTAAGGCTTGCCCGTTCTGCCCTCCAGCCACTTCGCGGTTACGCCGTCCGGCGCAATGATGCCGTTCTTTGCCCCGGCCTCGATGGCCATGTTGCAGATGGTCATCCTTTCATCCATGTCGAGCGCGGCCAGGGCCGACCCGCAGAACTCCATCGCCATGTAGTTGGCGCCGTCAACACCGATGTCGCCGATGATCCGCAGTATCACGTCCTTCCCGACCACGCCCGCCGGGAAACTGCCCTCAATCCGGAACCGCGCGGTTGGAGGAACCTTTATCAGCAGCTTGCCGGTCCCCATGACGAACCCGGCGTCGGTGTTGCCTATCCCTGTCGCAAACGCGCCGAACGCGCCGTGCGTGCAGGTGTGGGAGTCGGTCCCGAAGATGACCTCGCCCGGCCGGACGTGCCCGGCCTCAGGCAGAGCCACGTGGCAGACGCCCCGGTATGACCCGGTGCCGGGCGGATAGAAATGGGCCAGCTTCTGCCCGGCCGCGAACTGCTTCAGAAACTCGACATTGCGGTGCGCCTTCTCGTCGGCCGTGAAGATGTAGTGGTCGGGAATGATCACGACCTTCTCGCTGTCCCACACCCTCGCATCCTCGCCGAACTCCCGCTTGAACACGCCAATCGTGCCGGGCCCGCATATGTCGTGCGTGAGCAGGATGTCCGCGTTCACCCATATGTTGTCGCCCGGCCGCACGGATTCCTGCCCGGCCGCTCTTGCAAGTATCTTCTCTGTTATCGTCTGACTGTTCTTGTTCACTGCCGCCTCTTCGCTGATTTCACGAGAGAAAAGAACCTGTCTTCATATTCGCTGAAGACTCCGTGCTCCTGGAGTCTGGCCCCGAGCGGGCGGACGAGTGATCCATCCTTGCTCGCCGCAAGAAACATGGCCTCTATCTCCTGCCTGATCCCGCGCGGAACGCCCCGTTCGCTCTCGAACATCCTGTGACGGTCAAGCTCGCGGATATTTGCCGTCGCCGAGCCCTGGATGACTTCCCAGAACAGCTTCACAAGGCACACGTCCCACGGCTCATCCACTCCCATCAGCACCGCGCTGAGCGGGTCGTTCTTCGCTTTCACTTCCTGCTCCACCCGCTCTACCACCGTTTTCGCCGGCTCGGAGATGACGTGTTCGCTGAAGGCCTCCTTGCGCAGGGAATAGCCGTACCGGAGAATGCGAACTTCCTTCTCGTGTTCCCTCAGCCACTCGACATACTGCCGCGCTTCATCGCCGAACCCCTCCAGCACCGTCTTCGAGTACGCCTCGGGGGTGATGATCTGGGGCCTGTTGGCGACCATCCTGCCCTCGCGAACACGGGTCTGATTCACGGTGTCCATGAATTCGCTGACAAGATGGTAGTTCAGTATCGTCGTCCCGAACGTTTCAAGGTGCCGGGACGGCATCAGCTTGATCTCCGTGTTGTTCACGGCATACCAGAAATCAAAAGCATCTTTTTTCTTGTCAGCCACGGATACAATCACCTCCGGCCGGGCAGAATATCAGACGCCCCGGTTGAGGACAGCCCGAAATGCGCCGCCCCGCAATGCGCATGGAAGCACGGCAGCGGATGAAGGAAGCTCTGCCACTACCCCTGCCGGGCCGGCGCCGGATCGGTGGAAAGCTCCACTGTGACCGGGCCGTCGTTTACGAGCTCAACCTGCATCGAAGCGCCGAACACGCCCGTCGCCACGCGGTCAGGCCCGAGCGCGCGCCGGAGCGCTTCGACGTATTCGCCATATAGCGCACGGGCAAGGTCCGGCCCGGCGGCACGCACAAAACTCGGGCGGTTCCCCTTCCTCGTTTCGGCGTACAGGGTGAACTGGGAAACTGCCAGAACGCCGCCGCCCGTGTCTTCCACCGAAAGGTTCATCCGGTCAGCCGCGTCGGGAAATATGCGCAGGGCAACTGTCTTCTGGGCAAGCTGCGCCGCATCGGCCGCCGTGTCGCCGGCGCGCACGCCGACGAGCACCATCAGGCCCGGCCCGGTGCGGCCGACGGTCTCCCCGCCGACGCAGACCGATGCGCGCGCAACCCTCTGTATAAGCACTTTCAACCGCAGCGCATCCTACATGTCGCCGGACCTGAATGCCGAGATGAACTCCATCCCGAATTCGTCGCGCCCCAGCAACAAGTTGCGGGCAAGCTCATACTCGCGAGACGCCGCGTCAACCGAGGCAAGCGCTTCACGGTTGATCTGCATCGGATCCACGATGCCGCCGTCGGCGCCGGCTTCCACCGCGAGATGCGTGAACACGATGTTGATGAGACTCCTCTTCGGCATCCCGAAAGATACATTGCTCAGCCCGGCGGCTATGTGGATCGCTGCCCCGTACTCCTTCCGCACCGACGCCACCGCCTCCAGGAACTGCACGCCGTTGGCCGGATCCGTGGAGATCGGATACACAAGGGGATCAACGAAAATTTCGTCCGGCCCAAGCCCGGCGGCCTTCAGCATCGTCATCAGGCGGTCGAGATTCGCCATGCGCTCGTCGAGAGAGCCCGGCAACCCCCTCTCCCCGGCCGCGCTCGCGATGACCACCGCCTTGAATTCCTTCGCCAGGCCTATCGCCTCCGCGCGCTCAAGCGAAACCGAGTTTATCATCGGCCGGCCGCGCGCACTGTCGGCTGCCTCAAGACCGGCGCGCAGTATGCGGAGGTTCGAGGAATCGACGCTGACCGGTATCTTCACCGCCGCCTGCATGACCCCCACGGCCCATTTCATGGCCGCAACACGCTCCTCCAAGTCGGTGCTGAGCTCGTCCACGTTGATGTCCAGGAAGTCCGCACCCGCCTTCTCCTGCCTGGCGGCAAGACTGGCGATATAGTCCCGGCCGGCGTCCCGGTCGGAACCGGCGCCGTGAATCCCCTGCCACACGGCCACGGCGCAGTGCTTGACCTTCCCGTCCTGCCACGCGCCGCTTTCCGTGAAAACGCCCGGCACGGGCAGGAGGCGCTGCCCGCGGCCCTCGCCGTACCTGATCGCAAACGAACCCGGCGACACTTCCTCGACGTTTTTTCCGCCAACCTTGAAAACGCGCGTGCAGTGTATGTTCTCCCCGACAATCCTGAACCTGGCGGCGGTGGTCATTCTAGGCTCCTTTTGCCTGCTTCCTGTAATCCCTCAATGCGACGGAAATGGCGCTTATGTGATAAGGCGTGGTGCCGCAGCACCCGCCCACTATGTCGGCGCCCGCCTTAACCACGGCCATCGCGTTCTTTGCCATCTCTTCCGGCGTCTCCGGATAGACGTCGGCGCCGTCCACGATGACCGGAGCGCCGGCATTCGCATGAACGATGATCGGGACGGCCGGCGCGACCGCGCGCATGGCGCTCACTATGTCCGCCATGGCCTTCATCCCGTTCCCGCAGTTGGTTCCTATCACGTGCGCGCCGGCCGCGGGCATCTCGCAGGCAACCTGCTCGGGCGTAACCCCCATCATGGTGCGGTAATCGCCACGGACTGAACGTTCAAACGTGAACGTGCATATCACTTCCATCGAAGTGTTTTCCCGCGCCGCCCTCACCGCAAGAGCCGCCTCGTCCAGCGCCGCAAAGGTCTCTATGCAGCAGCCGTCCGCACCGCCGCGCTCAAGCGCAACTAACTGCTCGCGGTAAGCATTGTAGATGTCCTCCTCCGTAACGTCGCCCATGAGCAGCAGCTTGCCCGTCGGGCCGACCGATGCGATGACGCGGTGATTCGCCCCCGCCGCCGCCCTCGAAAGAGCCGCCGCCTTCTCGTTCAGCTCGCCGACGCGCGACGCCAGCCCGAAGTGGTCCAGCTTGAACCGGGTGCCTCCGAAACTGTTCGTCTTGACCATGTCGGAACCCGCTTCGATATAGCGGCGCGCAATGTCCTTCACTGCGTCCGGCCGGTCAGCACACCACAGCTCAGGACACTCGCCGGGCTTCAGCCCGCCGGCCTGGAGGATGGTCCCCCACGCTCCATCAGATATGAGGATCCGACTGCCGGAAACCTGTTCCCGAATACTGTTCATGGGTGTTCCTCTCCCCCTGGTTCCGGATAACGCAATCCGCGTCCCAACGAATCCTATTGCGCAAAGCAGCGGCGGTCAACCCGGGAGCAATGCGGCCATGGCCGCACACGCATTCGCAGGCGGACAGGGCGCGGCAAACTGGTCTTTGGCGCAAGCCTTCGCCAACGCGGGCGGCCGGACTCACTTCTTGCCGGTCACGGTGCCGTACAGCAGACGGGCGCAATCCGGGCATACGCCGTGGCTGAAATCGGCGTCGGACCGGTCGCGTATGTAAGACTCGATTGGCTCCCAGTTGCCGGACTCGTTCTGGATCTTCTTGCAGGCCGCACAGATCGGGAGCAGGCAGCGCAGCAACCTCGTCCTTGCCGTTCTGAATTGATACAGACAAAGGAAATGTTGAACAAACACACGTTCACATTCGTCTAGGGAGCAAGGAGGAAACAAAGTTATGAATATGCGTCCGTTCTCAGTCTGTGTTCTGGCAGGTGCCTTGGCCGCGGTGGCCGCCGCCGGCGCGGAGGAAGCCGGCCCGGCGAAGCAGCCCGGCAACATAGAAGTCTGCTTCGTTCTCGATACGACCGGCTCGATGAGCGGCCTGATCGAGGGCGCGAAGCAGAAGATCTGGTCCATCGCCAACGGCATAGTCGGGGCAAAACCGACGCCAAAGGTGAAGTTCGGCCTGATCGGTTACCGCGATCGCGGCGACGCCTACGTTACTGAAGCAGCGCCGCTTACCGACGACATCGACGCAATCTACGAGAAGCTGCGCGGGTTCAGGGCCGACGGCGGCGGCGATACGCCGGAGTCGGTGAACCAGGCGCTGAACGAGGCGGTAACGCAGATGACGTGGAGCACGAACCGCAGCGTGCTCAAGATCATCTTCCTCGTCGGCGACGCACCGCCGCACATGGATTACAAGGACGACGTGAAGTACCCGGAAGTCTGCAGGGCGGCAGTCATGAAGGATCTGATCATCAACACCGTGCAGTGCGGGAACATGTCGGATACAACGCCGGTCTGGCAGGACATTGCCGCAAAGTCCGAAGGTTCCTACACAGCCATATCGCAGGGCGGCGACATGGTTGCCATCTCCACCCCGGTCGACAAACCCATCGCGGAACTGCGCTCGAAGATCGTCTCAAGCAGGATCGGGTACGGCGACACTTCCGCCATGGACGCGGAGGCCAGCTTGTCCGTTGGTTTCGCCGCCACCGCCCCGGCCCCCGTGGCCGCGAGCCGCGCATCTTACAAGGCAAAAGTCGAAGGCGCTCGCATGGAACGCGTGAAGGCAGGCGACAGCCTTGCCATGGCCGAGTACGCCGATGCGGCGCTGGGCGGCAAGGCGGACCTGGCCGAGGCTGTTGTCCTGGGCGCGGTTGCGATGGACAAGCTCGAGGAAGACAAGCTGCCGGAAGAATTGCGGAAGATGGGGAAGGACGAACGCGAGGCGTACCTGAAGGAAAAAGTCGAAGAACGCAGGGCGCTGGAGAAGGAACTGTCTGAACTGAACCGGCAGCGCGATGCCTACATCGCCGGGGAAATGAAGAAACGCGACGCGGAAGGCGGCAAGAAAGGCTTTGATGCCGAAGTGGAACGTATGGTCCGCGAACAGGCCGCGCGCAAGGGGATATCGTACGAGTGAGGCCGCGTGGCCGGCCGCCGGCAGGATCAGTAGAACAGGCGGCTGAGCAGTTCCTCGGCCGCCGTCTGCCAGGAAACGGAATACCGTCTTTGCTTCTTCAAAAGAATGAAGACCCGCCTGGACACCGTGTGACCGGTCCCTTCCCTCGGCTTCAGCCGGTCAAGGAAATGGTCGCGTTCGGCGGCGATTACGCCAGCGGCGAAATCCGCCAGATCCAGCGGCTCCTCCTTCCAGGGACTGAGGACAAACTGCCACAACGTGTGCGGCTCCGTCCGTATCGCGCGCCTTATCACACAAGCGACCCACTCGCGGTGACCGAACAGGTCGTCGCCATCGAGTATCAGCGCCCGGCGCGCGGATGTTCCAGGCAGTAGCGGCGCGACGGCGGAGCCGGCGGCAAGAACGTGCTGCTCCGCAAAGAGCGATGGCAGGCTGCGCCCGACATACCGGCCGGCAGGCGCATCCAGCTCCAGACCGGTAACGCCGGCGGCGAAGCGGTCGGCTTCAATCATGTCTTCCGCCGACATGTGCGGCGTCGAAATCACACGATATGGCGGCAGCGCCTGCGCCTCCAGCCCCAGCTCACGCCGGCGGCTTCCAAGCACGGTGCCCGGCAGAAGCAGGGCATGCAGCAGTTGAACCCTGGCGTTGCGCACTCCGGCAGCCGTCTCGACCGACCGCTTCACGTCCTCCAGCGTCTGGCCCGGCAGACCGCACATCACGTCAATAACGGGTCGCACTCCGACATCGCCCAGCAACCGCGCCCCGCGCAAGACCAGGGCGGGGTCGCTTCGCCTGTTCACCGCGCGCAGCACCTCCGGACTCACGGACTGAAGACCTATTTCGATTTCTCCGAACCCCGCCGCCGCGAGCAGCCCCGCCTGCCGCGCCGTGAGCCGGTCGGCCAGCAGTTCGGCAAGGAACTCCACGCTGCCGGCACGGTTCACCCGCGCCAGCTCCGCGAGCAACAACTCGAACTGCGGATGTGCGTTCAATGAAGGGTCCACAAACCGGACCTCGCGCGCGCCGGACCCCGCAAGGAGCGCAACGCGCTCCGCCACCGCTGCCGCCGGCACGAATGCAAGCCGGCGGCGGCGCATGCTGTAGCAGCAGAACACGCAGTCGAGCGGACACCCGCGCGTAGTCTCGACACACGCCGTCCGGCCGGAGGCGTTCAACCAGTCGTCGTCCGGCGGCGGCAGACACGACGCAAGTTCCGGGACAACCGCCGGGCCGCGCCCCCATTTCAGGCGCCCACCCGCCCGCCACGCAACGGCGTCGGAGCTGACAGCACGGCCGTTTTGCAGGCCCCTCAAGACGGACGGGAACACCGCCTCGCCTTCTCCGCTGACCGCAACGTCAACACAACGGGCGCGCATCAGGAACGGATGGCCCGGCGCGACCTCCGGACCTCCAACGACGATCCGCACGCGGGGATGGCTCTTCCTGAACTGCCCAAGTATCCGGAGAGTCCGCTCTATGTTCCACGCGTACAGCGTTGCCGCAATGATGTCCGGGCGTTCGTCCTCGATCGCATCCAGAACGCCGGCGTCATTCGGCCCGTCCGCGTCCATCCTGAGAAGCGCACAGTCGAATTGCCCGCCATCCGGGGAACCGTGAAGCGCACGCCGAAGACTCGCCGCGGCGAGAGGAGCGTTCTCGGCCACGCCTGATGGATCGCTATCGGGAAGCGGAAGCTGAAGAAACAGCAGCTTACTTCCGTGCCGTGGCGCTCGTGTCTTCACGCGGCTCATTCTTTATCTTCCCGTGGCGATGGACCATATGGAACTCAGGAGACAGGAGGACGCGCAAACCATTGCCCGAGCTTGCGGAGCGGCTTCAGCGGAATAGTCCAGGGCAAAGGCGTCAGTCCGTTAACCCCCCACGCCCGCCTGTCAGCCGCGTGCGCCCTGAGCCGCGCGGCAAACGAGGCCGAGCTGAGCCCGCCCACCCGCATGCGAACCAGCACGCGTGGAACGTGAACACATGACAGGCCGTGCAGGTAGAGAAAACGCAACATCAGCTCGTAGTCGGCCGCTGTGCCCAGGTCGAGCCTGAACCCGCCGTACTTGGAGTAGACGCCGCGCTCGACGAAAAACGCCGGGTGCGGCGGCATCCACCCGGCAAGAAAACGATCGCGGTCATACTCGCCCGCCCGCCAGTACCGCACCGGTTCCTCACCGCCCGCCGCCTGCCGGAAACACACGAGGTCGCCGTAACAACAGCCGACACCGCGCAAGGCCATGGTCTTTCTCACGCAGTCCAGCACATCCGGCGCCTCGTAACGGTCGTCGGCGTTCAGAATGCCGACGATCCGGCCGGCCGCCATCGCTATGCCCTTGTTCATCGCGTCGAACGGGCCCTTGTCCGGACCCGACACCCACCGCAGCGGATGCGCCCGGCCGGGCCGCGCCGCGTGCTCGCGGACAAGGTCAAGCGTTCCGTCGGACGACGCCCCGTCAACGACCACGTGTTCAAGCGCCGCGGTCTGGGCGAGTACGCTATCGAGGCAGGCCGGTATCGTGCCGGCGCTGTTCCGGCATACCGTCACTATGCTGAAGTCAGGTGCGGCGGACATCGCTGCAAGTCATCCACTGCGGCGCGCGTTGTTCACGGAGAACGCGCGCAAACAAAGCCGGACACCCGGCAACAGGAAACGGCTTCAGAGCGGAAGCATTACCTTCCGCCCTTCCGCGGCCGACTTGTACGCGGCGAGAATGAGTTCAAGGCTGCGGCGCCCTTCCATGCCGTCGGTGTCCGGCTCGCCGCCGTTGCTCAACGCCTCGACCACGCCCCTGTAGTAGGCTGTGTGGCCGAATCCGTACACGTTCGGCGGCTCGTAGTTCGACTCTACAACGAGCTTGTCGTCGTCATCGTACGACTCGAACTCCCACTTCTCAAACCGGTTGATCGCTATTCCGCCGAGCTTTACCGTGCCGTGCTCGCCGAGAACCGTCACCGAACCCTCGAAGTTGCGCGGGTACACGAGCATGGATGCGTTGATCGAGCCGATCGCCCCGCTCCGGAACCTGACCACGACGGCGCCGCTGTCCTCGCATTCGATGTTGCGCGCAAGCCGGCCGGTGAATGCCGTCACTTCGGCCACGGCGCCGCCAAGCCATACCAGCGAGTCAACGTAATGGCTTGCCTGATTCAGCAAAGCGCCGCCGTCCAGCGCGCGCGTCCCGCGCCACGGCGCCTGGTCATAGTAGCCCTGAGGACGCTGCCACAGGACCTGGGCATGGACGCCGTAGATCCGCCCGAACCGCCCCCTGTCTATCGCCCCCTTAAGAAGACGCATCGTTGCGTTGAGCCTGTTCTGCAACACCACGAACAGACGCCGTTTCCTGGACCTGCACACGGATATCAACCGGTCGCACGATTCCAGGTCTATCGCGATCGGCTTCTCGCAAACCACGTGCTTGCCGGCTTCCGCGGCGAGAATTCCATGCTCAGGATGCAGGCCGGACGGCGTGCAGACGGATACGGCGGCGACATCGTCGCGCGCAAGCATTCTTGCGTAATCGGTGTAGGCCTCGGCCCCGGTCTGCGCGGCGAGCTCTTTCGCGCGCTCCGGCACCACGTCGCAAACCGCCACAAGCCTGCCGCCGACCGCCGGGTCAGCCAGCGCGGCGGCATGGTTCCTGGAGATGCGGCCGCAGCCGATCAGGGCGAAGTTGACCGGCGCACGATTCCGGGTCATGTCTGAGTTCCTCCTTCCGCGCCGTCCGCCGGGCGAGTGCTGCCATCCGGCGCAACGTACCGGATTTCGCACTTCAGCCAGTAGCCTGTACTGCCGTGTACGGCAAGCCGAATCCTGCGTATCAGCCTGAGCACGTCGGCCGAAGTGGCGCCGCCGGCGTTGACTATGAAGTTGGCGTGCCGGTCGGACACCACAGCCCCGCCTTCCCGCGCGCCCTTCAACCCCGCCTTCTCAACGAGAAGTCCCGGCGGCCCGTATTCGGCCGGACGCGACGGGTCGCGCAGAAACACCGAGCCCGCGCTCGGCTGGTCGAGCGGGTACTTGCCGCGGCGCTCCTTCAGCACCGCGGTTGTCCTTGCGCGAACCGCGGCCTGGTCGTCCCCGCGGCAGCTCAGCCTGGCGCCCAGCACAATGTGCCGCCCGTCAAGGAACCGGCTTGTGCGGTAACCGAAGCGGCATTCGTCGCCGCGAAAACGGACCGCGTTCCCGGCCATGTCCACGGCATCCGCCCAGGCAACCATCCCCCCGATCGGCGCTTCCGGCATCCCCGCGTTCATCGCGACCGATCCGCCGAGTGTGCCCGGAACTCCGGCCAGGTGCTCCAGCCCCGCAAGCCCGGCCGCGGCTGCGGCCAACGCCATCCGCGGCAGCCACGCCCCGGCCAGGGCCGTCACGCCGCCGGCATCGCAGTCGAAGCCCGAAAGGCTCTCCCCGATCCTGAGCACGATGCCCCTTAGCCCGGCATCATCAAAGAGAATGTTGCTGCCGGCGCCGATTACCACAAGGGGAACGCCGTGCTGATTCACATATTCCAGCAGGCGGCGCACCGCGTCCGTGCCGTCCGGTTCGACCACGATGTCAGCCGGCCCGCCGATGCGCCAGGAACACAGCGAGGAAAGCGGCACATTCCGCCGCACACGCCCGATTCCGGACGGCAGCCCGACATCCGCAAGACTGGAGGCGGTGTTCATCGGAAAATCATCCGCATTTCCGCGCGACTCAGGAGGCGCGCAGTATGGCATCCACGGCACGTTCGGCCGCATGCCCGTCCCACAACGGAGGACGCGTAGGCTTGCGCGGCATGCGCAGCGCGGCCTCAAAACGTTCACCCACACGCGCCGGACCATTCCCCGCCAGCAGGCAGACGCCGCCGTGCTCCGTCAGCGTCACCGGACGCTCGGTGTTGTCGCGCAGCGTCAGGCACGGGGTGCCAAGCACACAGCATTCCTCCTGCAAACCGCCGCTGTCGGTGAGCATCACACGCGCCGCCATGTTGAGCCGCAGCATCTCGAGGTAACCCGCCGGCCCGCACACGATCACGCGCCCGTTGGCCAGCAGCCCCGCCATCAGTTCCGCCCGCTCCAGCCTGTGCTGCGTGCGCGGATGCAGAATCCACACCACCGGCAACGCGGCGGCGACGCGCCCCGACACCACGTTCGCCAGGGCGGCGAGGACTTCCGGACTGTCCACGTTCGACGGGCGGTGCAGGGTAAGAAGCGCGAAGGCCCCGCCGGTCCGGGAAAGCGACTCCAGCTTGGCAGCCTGGCCCGGTCGGGCCTGCGCGCCAAGTATCGCCAGCGGATCAAGCGCCGCTGCCGCCGCCCGCTGCCGGTCGAGCGTGTCTATCATGATGTTGCCGACCTGAACGATGCGTTCTTCCGGCACCCCTTCCCGCCGCAGGTTGGCGTCGGAGATCGCGTCGGGCGTGAGCAGCAGGTCGGATAGACGGTCGGTCACCATCCGGTTGATTTCCTCCGGCATATCCATGTCGAACGATCTCAATCCGGCCTCGATGTGCGCAACCCGCACACCCTCCTTCTTCGCGGTTATGGAGCAGGCGCACGTCGCGTTGACGTCGCCGACGACCACGACCCAGTCGGGGCGCACCCGTCTCAGTTCGGGCTCGAACGCCATCATCGTGCGGCCGACCTGTTCGGCGTGCGTGCCGGAACCGACGGCAAGATGTATGTCGGGCTCGGGTATCGAAAGCGTCCGGAAAAAGGCGTCCGACATGCTCGCGTCGTAGTGCTGGCCGGTGTGAACGAGAATGTGCTCCGCCGACCCGGGCGCGGCGTCGTTCCGCGCCGCGATCGCCCGCGCGAACGGCGCGATCTTCATGAAGTTGGGACGGGCCCCGACCACCGAGAGAACGCGCACAGTCCTGGACCGCCCCGCAACCATGACTATCCCCTCTTCCTCTTGAAGAATTCAGCTATGCAGGACACCGCATATTCCGCCTGGGAGTCGCTCAGCTCCGGATACACCGGCAGCGCCAGGGTCGAGGCGGCCGCGGACTCGCTCTCCGGGTAGTCGCCGCGCCGGCAGCCGAGATAGACGAAGCATTCCTGCAGGTGCAGCGGCACGGGGTAGTAGACTTCCGACCCTACCCGACGCTCGGCCAGGAACGCCCTCAAGGCATCGCGCGACGCCGCGCGGATCACGTACTGGTTGAAGATGTGGCGTTCGGTCACCGCCTGCGGCAGCGCGAAGTCAGCGCTTTCCGGCAGCCCGGCCGCGGCAAACAGCCTGTCGTACCTGGCGGCGTTGCGCCTGCGCGCGTCGGTCCAGGCGTCGAGGTGCGGCAGCTTCGCGGAAACCACCGCCGCCTGCACAGCGTCGAGCCGGAAATTGCCCCCGACGTAGCGATGGTAGTATTTCGGGTTGGCGCCGTGGTTCCTGAACCAGCGCAGCTTGTCGGCGCGCGCCGCGTCGTTGGTAACCACCATCCCGCCGTCGCCCGCTCCGCCGAGGTTCTTCGACGGGAAGAAGGAGAAACAGCCCATCGTGCCGCAGGAGCCCGCGCGCATACCGCCGTCCCGCGCGCCGATCGCCTGGCACGCGTCCTCGATCACGATGAGCCCGTGCCTGGCCGCGATGGCGTTGATCGCGGTCATGTCGGCCATCTGTCCATACAGATGAACCGGCATTATCGCCCGCGTCCGCTCGGTGATCTTCGCCTCGAGCAGGTCCGGCCGGATGTTGTAGCTCACCGGGTCGATATCAGCGAACACCGGCGTCGCGCCGACACGCGCAATGGAGCCGGCCGTGGCAAAGAAAGTGTATGGCGAGGTTATCACCTCATCGCCCGGCCCTATCTCCTCGATCATCAGACAGGCGAGCAGCGCGTCGGTGCCGGACGACATGCCGATGCCATGCGCCGCGCCGGAGTACTCCGCAACCGCCTTCTCGCAGGCGTCGACCTTCGGACCGAGAATGAAAATCTGCGAAGCGAACACCTCCGCCACGGAGCGTTCGACTTCCTCCCCTATCGCCGCATGCTGCGCCTTGAGATCAAGAAGCGGTACTTCCATCTTCCACGTGCCCCTTCCGCTTTGCCGGCCCGGCCGCCCGGGCCGGCCCGTGGTACTCGCGATACCATTCAACGAACCTGGGTATGCCCTCTGACATCGGCGTTTCGGGCTCGAACCCGAGCCTCTCCTTCGCAAGCGTCGTGTCCGCAAACGTGGCCGGAACATCGCCCGGCTGCATCGGAAGCATGTTCATCTTCGGCGTGACGCCGAGCGCGGACGCGATCGTGTTGATGAAATCGGTCAGAAGTTCGGGCTTGTGGTTGCCGAGATTGATCACTTCGTACGGCTGAAGCCCGTCGGCGAAGAGCGATGCGAGCACGCCCTTCACTATGTCGTCTATGTATGTGAAATCGCGCTGCATCCTGCCGTGGTTGAACACGGGAATCGCCTCGCCGCGCAGCATGGCCTTCGTGAAAAGCCAGTACGCCATGTCGGGCCTGCCCCACGGCCCGTAGACGGTGAAGAAGCGCAACCCTACCGTCTGGAACCCGTAGAGCCGGGTGTAGACGTGCGCCATGAGCTCGTTCGCCTTCTTCGTGGCGGCATAGAGACTCACCGGGCTGTCAACCGGGTCGGACTCGGAAAACGGCAGCTTCGTGTTTCCGCCGTAGACGCTGGAACTGGAGGCGTAAACGAGCCGCGGAACGGCGTTGTTGCGGCACGCTTCCAGCACGTTCAGAAAACCTTCAAGGTTCGATTTCTGGTAGACGTGCGGATGCGTCAGCGAATAGCGCACGCCCGCCTGGGCAGCGAGGTGGCAGACACGGTCGAACCGCCCTCCGGCGAATACCCCGTCCATCGCCTGCCGGTCGCACAGGTCGCACTCGTGCGACGAGAACCCGTTCTTCCCGGCAAGCCCGGCGTGGCGGTCGCGCTTCAACGCGGGGGAATAGTAGTCGTTGAAATTGTCCACGCCGACGACTTCGTGGCCCTGCCGGAGAAGCGCGTGCGCGACGTGTGATCCGATGAAGCCCGCCGACCCTGTTACGAGGATTCTCATGACAGGCTGCTCTCCATCGGTCAGGCCGGCACCACGTTCGGGCCGGGCTTGCAGGCATGCCTGGTGTCAACCGTCAGGCCGCAGCTCCGGGCTATCGCGTCATGATCAACCGAGTCGTGCGCCGTGGAAACCAGCGCCGCGTCGTAGCCGCCGGAGATCGCTTCCTCCCACGTCCGGCTGCGGATGTCCGCAAGTTCAGGGTATTCGCGGGTTCTGGGCACGACCGGACAGAACGGGTCGTAGTAGTCAACCCGCGCCCCGCGCTCGAGCAGCTTGCGCCAGAGGGCCAGGGACGGGCTTTCGCGCGTGTCGTCCACGTTCTTTTTGTAGGCGAGCCCCACGAGCAGCACCCGCGCGCCGCGCATCGCCCTGCCCCGGTCGCTCAACGCAACAATCGCCTGCTGGATAACGTGGTCGGGCATGGCGCTGTTGATCTCGCCGGCAAGCTCGATGAACCGCGTGGCAATCCCGTACTCCTTGGCTTTCCAGGTCAGGTAGAAAGGGTCTATCGGTATGCAGTGCCCGCCGAGGCCCGGCCCCGGATAGAACGGCATGAACCCGAACGGCTTCGTCCGCGCCGCGTCAACCACTTCCCATATATCCACGCCCATCCGGCCGAACACCAGCTTCAGCTCGTTCACAAGGGCAATGTTGACTGACCTGAAAATGTTCTCCATCAGCTTCGTGGCTTCCGCGGCGCGGCAGGATGACACCGGCACGGTCTTGCAGATGACCGACCCGTACAACGCCACCGCCGCATCAAGGGAGTCGGGGGTCATTCCGCCGACAACCTTCGGGATGGTCGCGGTCCGGAAGTCGCGGTTGTTTGGATCCTCGCGCTCGGGGGAAAAGGCTGCGAGAAACCCCTCGCCTGCCCGCAGGCCGGATCCGGCTTCGAGTATGGGCACCATCACTTCCTCTGTCGTGCCGGGATAGGTGGTTGATTCCAGGATGACCAACTGCCCCGCGCGCATGTGAGGCGCGATGCTCCTGGCGGTGTTCTCGATGAACGTCAGGTCCGGCTCACGGTGGTGCGTCAGCGGCGTGGGGACGCAGATCAGCACCGCGTCGCATTCGCGCACGCGCGAGAAATCGGTTGTCGCCGTCGCGCGTTTCGGGTCCGCGCCGACGAATGCGGACGCAACGGATTCGGATGCGATATGGCGGATGTACGACCTGCCGGCAACGAGCGCGGCCGGCTTTGCGGGATCGATGTCAAACCCGACACAGCGGAAGCCGCCCTTCGCGAACTCGAGGAGAAGCGGAAGCCCGACGTAGCCGAGCCCCACGACTCCGACAACCGCCTCGCGTTTCCCGATCTTTGCGACCAGCTCGTCTTTCACTGCTTTCCGGCCTCCTTCGCGGCAGACGCCGCACGGGCGGAATTGTGCACTAACTCCGCGTCACTTGGAAGCCGGTTCTGGAGAGCGAAAGCTTAACGAACCGCGCTCTCGGGTTGGGCGGCGCGCCGGTGAGCTCCTCGCGCACGGCCCTGGCCGCCGCCGCGTCGGGCGCCAGCATCAGCATGTACCCGCCTCCGCCGGCGCCAAGCAGCTTCACGGCGCTGGTCCGGCTCTCCACACGGGCAAGGATGGCCGCCACCTCCGCCGGACATGTGCCGGGATCGAGCTCCATGTTGAGCCGCCAGCTCCTTCGCACACTTTCGATGAATCCGTCCCAGTCATGCTTCTGAAGCGCGTCCGCGGCGAATGCCGCGTTCCTTCCGATTTCCTCGATCGTCGCCATGTGGGACGACGAGTTAAGGAAGATGCCCCTGACTATCTCGCCGAGTATGTTGTGCGCAACGCGCGTGAGCCCCGTGTAGTAGAGGAGGATTCTGTCGGCGAAAGCGGGCTCGGCGAAGAAATTCTCCGGCAGCCAGCGCGCCGCCGGACGCTGAATGAGACCGGGCTCGGATTCGATGAGCTTGACGCCCGGCAACACCCCGCCAACCTGGTCCTGCCAGCCGCCGCCGGACGTGAGCATCTGCTCCAGCGCCAGCGTCCGGAAAAACAGGTCGTCCGAATTCCATCCAAGGCCGAGCAGTTCGCTCAGCGTGCCAAGCAGCGTGGAGGCAAGTATGCTGCTTGTCCCCAGGCCCGAGCCCTTCGGCACCGCCGCCAGCATGCTCACCTCGATGCCGCAGCCGATCTCCGCGCGCAACTGGTCGGCCAGTCCCTTGAACTGTTCCCCGGCATGGAAGTCCGGCGAAAAGCCGCACAGGCAAAGCGCCGCCCTGGCGATGCCGAACCCGCTGCCGAGCCTGCCGTACTCGCGCAGGTCGCCGTAGTCGGCAATGTCGTGATCCACCCCCAGGTCTATGCTGCGAAGCCTTATGCCCGGCCGCTCGGAAAGCCGCGCAAACACCTGGATCGGCGGCTGTCCGTTCAGATCGGCGGCGAGATTCACCACCCGCCCGCCCTTTTCCATGCAGTACGGCGGAGTGTCGGTCCAGCCCCCGGCAATGTCCAGGCGCACGGGCGAACGGCCCCACACGATCTGATCCTCAAGAACGTTCCGGCGCGGCGTGACGGGGGATTGCTTCGCCGTGACGACTATCGCCTCGCGCAAGGCGCTGAACGCGCCGCGTTCGTGCTCTTCCGCGTCCGCCCCGCCGCCAAGGGCGGCAAGCCGCGAACGGAACATCCGGTCGCGCGCAAGGGGAACAGGCGCAAGCCCGGCGACCCGTTCGGCCGGCGCAAGCCCGTTGGCCACATAGAACTCCGCGGTTCTTTCGAGATCCATCCCCGCAGCCGCTTCGGCGCGCGCGGCAGGGGTCATGCGCGCAACAAGCTCCGCCGCGCGCGCGCGGCGCATGGCGGACAACGTGGCGATATCCGTCTTCTCAAGCAGCGCCAAGGCGGAATAGCGCGGCGCCTCGAGCCACAGACGGGCAAAGACGTCGCTCCTGCCCGGGTTCTCGTCAACAAGCCACTGAACAAACTCCGCGCTCAGCCCGTCGGCGGGCAGGGCGGGGAACAGCGCGGCGGTGTGGATGTCGGCCGTCGGGTCCGGCCCGCACTGCTCGAACTTCAACCCGCGCTTCGCGAACCAGTCGCCGGCCGGACGGCCCATCCACAACGTCCCGGCCTCGCACAGGGCGCCGCGTCCGCCGTCCTCGAACCCGTAGGACCGCACACACAGACGCGACTCGACAGGCGCGAAATCGAGACACACGCCCTCGGGAAGGGATATCCGCCAGTCGTTCGGCGGAACACCGGTGAGCACATGCCGGTCGGTCAAAGTCCACGAGGAAGGCACGTGCGAGTTCTCGATCCAGACCCATTTCCCGGCATTCGCGCGCGACAGCTCCGCGACCGAATTCTGAACCGTCGTGTGCACGCTTTCGGCGCCCGGCGCGTCCCCGAAAGACCGCCTCTCGTCGGCCGGGTTCATGAGCTGCCGGACCGATGTAAGAAGGCTGCGGTTCGTGCCGAAATGATAGAACCGGCCGTTCGGCAGGGGCAATACGGCGCAGGACAGGGCGCTGATTTCCGGATCCGGCCGTTCGGGCTTCATGCCGAGCGCCGGCCCGAACGAGCCGTAGAGATCGAACGGCGCCGGCCCCCCCTCCGGCCGGCCGCCAGCGGGCACGCCGCACTTCGCGAACAGCACGTCGAGCGCACGGCGGCTCAGCAGCCACACGCCGGTGTCGAGAAAGTAAGGGTGCGCCGCCGCAAGCTTCCGGACCCGTACAGCGTCCGGCTTCTGCAGAAAGAACGACATCGCCCCCGCGGCGCCCGGCTCGCAGAACATCACCCCGTGCCGGCTCGCCTCCTCGGCCGACGCCGGTATGCCAACGATTACCACATCCGCATCCGGGTACACCGGCAGCCAGCCTGAATAGCGCAGCAGAACATCGCCGCACGCGATCATGCACACGCTGTGCGGCGAGGCGTGACGGAACAGGTCGGAACACGACCGCACCTGAAGGTCGAGCAGAGTCATGTCCGGCGCGTGCGGGGTAAGTCCGCGGAAAACCGGCACGGGGACAAGCGGCTTGCCGATCGGCGCATAAGCCGGCAGACGCCGGCTCTCGCCGCTGCCGTGAAGCACCAACTTCGGCGCCCTGTTCATGTAGGCGTCGAACGTCTGTTCCCAGGAACTGCGCCAGCCGCCGAGGAGCATATGGACTGTGCCGCCGCCGGAACCGAGCTGGGCGCCCGGCGGGTCGGAGGCGACGAATTCACGGCCGCGCCCGAGCGGCCTTACCCGGTCGTAGACCGACGCGCTGCAATGCGGCAGTGAAACAAGAATGTCCATGTGTCTGCCCATCGAGAACCGGCGAATGACGACGCCCCGTGAGGCGGATTGTGCTGCCGCCGCCCCGCACTGTCAAGGTTCACGCCCGCGCCATTGCCAAGCGCAAGATGGACGTTGCGACGGCGAAGGCGTACGTCGAACGAGCCTGAAGGCGACTGTTCGGTTTATCGGGGATGGTCATTTCGATCAAACCCATGTTCAGCAACCGTTTCACCTGTTTGTGAAGCTCCCCGGAAACGGTTCTGTGCCCCAGGTTCTTGGCCAGGCTGGCCTTGCCTTGTTCTCCCGCCTGGAGAAAGACCAGAGTTCTTACGGCCAACCGTGACTCTAGCCGCGACTCTAGCCGTTCTGTGGTTTTCCCGGTCGTCTCCCCGGTAGCCGGTTCGGCCAGCCCCTCCGGCATGGTCGCCTGCGGGTGGACCGGCAGGCGGCACATGAAATAGGTGTGATCTGGGTATCGATCATGTCGCGCAACGGCACCAGGTAACGGGTCCACAGCCGGTTGATGATCTCATACCGCCGCATGGGGGGCATGCGGTCCTTATTGGACTTCACCCGCATGGCCGCCGAGATGACCTCATCCCGGTTCCGGCGAGAGTCGTGCCGCATCCGCTCGCCATGCAGATGGACAATCAGTCGCTTCATGGGCTCTGGCCTCCGGCATCACCGCCGCCGAGGAGGGTTACCTCGACGGCAAGTCCAAGCGCCTGCAATATTGGATGCTGACTCTAGCGCGTCTTTCTTGCTCAAGGCTATTCCGGGCGCGTTTGTCTCGTCCCTGGCACGTTTTTCACGAACAGACGGGTAAAGAGTTGTCTGGCGCGCTTTTCTTGACTCTGCGCGAGTCTGGCGTATTATTCACGATCAATTCTCGTTTTTCACGGAGGTGTCATGACTGAGCACGATTTGCAGGCCACAGGAATACGACCGGCTGGATACGGAGCGCTGATCGCCAGATTCCATCTGGAGGTGATCCCAAACTGGCATCAGTCCTTCGTGGCCACAGGGAACACCCGCCGAACCGACACGACTGCAGGCATGACTGAGGAAGTCTACCCGGCCAGATACTGGCCTGGGGATACGCTTGGCGACCATCTGGAATTCGCGCTCAAGTACGACGGGACAAACCTGGCCATCCTCGCCAGTGTGTTCAATGCGGCTCCGGTCGAAGAGGTCCAGCAATACGTCGCCTCCGCACCGAGGGGCAAGTATGCCCGTCGACTGTGGTTTCTTTACGAGATGCTCACCGGCTCATCGCTCCCTATGGAGGACCTGAAGACGGGCGGATACATCGACCTGATCGAGCCCGCCGAGTACTACACGGTGATCCAGCCTCGTCCGGTGCGCCGTCAGCGAATCAACGACAACCTGCTGGGAGACGGTCAATTCTGTCCGACAATCCGACGAACCGACGCGTTGCGCGGATTTGAAAAGGCCGACCTGCCTGCGCGATGCCAGAGGATCGTGGCGAGCTATTCGCCCCAGTTGCTGAAGCGGGCCATGAGTTACCTCTACACAAAGGAGACCAAGTCGTCCTTCGAGATCGAACACATCAAGCCCAGCTCGACTCGAACGGAGCGGTTCATTGCGCTGCTTCAACTGGCCGAAAAGGAAGACTTCTGCGACAAGGGCCGTTTGCTGGATCTACAGAACCGCATCGTTGATCCGCGTTTCCGGGACGCAGATTATCGAACCGAACAGAACTACGTGGGAGAGACTGTCCAGCCGCAGAAGGAGAAGGTGCATTTCGTTTGCCCGAAACCCGAAGACCTGGTCGGGATGATGGAGGGCCTGATTGCCGCACACAAACGGATGGATGCGGGCGAAGTCCCCGCCGTGGTCCATGCCGCCGCCGTGGCGTATGGCTTTGTCTTTCTGCATCCCTTCGAGGATGGTAACGGCCGCATTCACCGGTTCCTGATCCACAACATCCTGGCACGGCGCGGGTTCACCCCCGCAGGCCTGATCTTCCCGGTGTCAGCGGCCATGCTGAAGAACCTTGCCGACTACGACGGATCGCTGGAGTCGTTCTCCCGCCCGCTGATGGTGCTCGTGGAATACTCAATGGATGAGCAAGGCCGGATGACCGTGCAGAACGATACGGCCCACTGGTACAGGTTCCTCGACATGACGCCGCAAGCGGAAGCCCTGTTCAGGTTTGTCGAGCAGACCATCGACACCGAACTTGTGGAAGAACTGGCGTTCCTGGCGAACTACGACGAGACCAAGAAGGCCATCCAGGAGATCGTTGACATGCCGGACCGCAAGATTGATCTCTTCATCCAAGCGTGCTTGCAGAACAACGGTCGGCTCTCCGCGCGCAAGCGCGCCAGTCACTTCGACTTCCTATCGGACGAGGAGGTCACGCGCATGGAGAAAGCAATCCGATCCGCCTACGGCAGTAGTGAGGCGCAGGAACCATAGCGAGACACACCATGCGACTTCCGCGGCGTTTTCGTCAGGGGATGAACGCGGCCGGCACGGCCTGCCGCGCCGGACTTGTCCTCCAAAGCCTCGCCGTGCCCGCCTCTGGCAACAGCCGATTCTGGCCGATGGGTACCGGACGTGTCTCGTGTGCAAGGGTCTGATTGGTAAAGGTTCGAAGTTGCTCATGGTGCGGTTCGATCAGTTCTTCGAACGCACGACAAAGAACTCATAGGCATAGTAGTCTGAGTAACTGCGGTGCATTGCGGGCTCCTGCGCGAGCCGGTCGAGGACGGCGAGCGCGTCGGCGTCATCGGAATACTTACCGCGCATTTCCCCAATGCGAAGCTCCATCGGCGTGTAGAAATCATCCCACCATACCGCGTCCGGCAACGTGAAATGCCCGATCAACGACAAACCGCCCCGCTCGATTGACGCCAGGGCATCTGGAACTCGACCCATAGTCGGGTAGTCCATGTCGAAACTGGCCTTCACCTCGGGCGGAGGGTTCTCCTTGCGCCAGACCGCGTCGGTGAACGCGAGGTAGCCGCCGGACCGCAACAACCCGCGGCAAACACGCAGGGCGTTCTCAATGCCGATGTTGTAGAGCGCGCCCTCGGACCAGACCAGGTCGAAGGTCTTGGGCGGCAGCCCGGGGTTGGCCATGTCGCCGACCATAGGACGAATCCGCCCGGCAAGGCCGCGCTCGGCGACCGTCGCCCGCAACCGATCAATGCTTGGCACATGGTTGTCCAACGCGACGATGGTTCCGAGCGTCAGTTCGGCAAGATGCAGCGTCTGCCCGCCGACGCCGCAGCCCAGATCGAGTATAGCGGGCGCGGACGGCAAATCGCGACAAAGCTCCAGCGCTTTTCCCGTGCAGGCGCGGCTGCCTGGCCCCTGCCTGGGGAGCGACTCGTAAAGCTCGAAGAAAATCGGCCAAAAGCGCGGCGGGAGATCGTGCATGTCATGTCCCTCCTTGGGTTACAGATCGCAGCCCGAGGAAGACCTCGTGGCCGGTGTCGCTGTAAGCGCTGTGCTCGAACGGGACCGCAAGCGGATCGAACCCGACATCAGCGATCAGCTTGAGCCAGATGCTGCGCGGGAATAGCCCCATGATATGGCGGTCGTGGGCGACCTCGATGCCGCCGTTCTCGTCCCGCAGTAGGTAGGCCATGTCGGTCACGTACCCCTCGGCCATCGAGTCGGGCATCCAGCGCCATTCGAGGTAGCGCAGGCCGCGTCCGTTGCCGTCGCTGCCGCCGCTCTCGGAGCCCGGATGGAAGGTCTCGGTGACGAAGTCCGGCTGGAACATGGCGACCCCGCCGGGAGCGGTGTGCGCAAACGCCGTGGCGAGGGCGTCAGCAAGATCTTCTCCAGTAGCCATGTAGCTGATCGCGTCATGGAGGAGCACGCAGTCATAGGCGCGGTTTAGCCGGATCGAGCGCATGTCGCCCTGAACATGCTCGCACTCCGGGTTGAGGCGGCGACTCAGGGCCAGCATGTTCGGCGCGAGGTCCACAAGCGTACAGGCCAGCGACTGCTTCAGGTGCGCGGCATTGTGTCCTCCGCCGCATCCGAGGTCCAGCAGGGTTCGAGGCGGCTGTTTGCAGTAGGTCTGAAACAAACGCAGGTAAAAGGCAGCCTCCTCGGCGTAGTCGCCGACCGGCGTCAGCAGCGGATACCAGTCTGCCAAGTCGCTGTAAAGCCGGAGGGACGGGTTTGGCGCTGACGGATTCATGTCCGACTCCGCTCGGAAGCTTTGTCGCCGGCACCGAAGACACCGGTGGTTCGACAGCCCTTGCCTTGTTCGTGTTCGGCGTGCCGACGTGGCGGGTTGTTCGAGTGACAGACATGGAGGCGGGCGTCATTCAGGCGGAGGATGTAGACGTAGAATGGCATGGCCGGATAGTAGCAGGGAAGATGAGAAGTGGCGAAAGCCCTTCGGCGCGACCAGACTGGCCTATTCCGGCGGCATCCTGGCAACCGGACCGGCCCAACCCCGCGAGCCTGAACCTGCCAGAGAGTCGCCGAACAGACGCGCCGGACTTGTCCTCCGAAGCCTCGCCGTGCCCGCCTGCAGCCTTCGGCGGAGGCGGGGCGAAGGTGGACGCCTGGTTTGACCACGCCTCCGGGCTAATCATGGTGCGGAAGTCCTGCCGCCTGTCGGTTCCATACCGGCGGCGAGGCCCATGACGAACCGATGCCGTCGCAGGCCGCGGCCCGCTCACTGGCCCAGTCAGAGGCCCAGTTACCGGCCGCAACGAGCCGCAGGCCCCAGTCAAGGCCCAGGAGAGGCCCAAGTTCGAACCAATTCGCACTCCGCCCAAGCCGCCGACCGAACAAGCGGTGGTCCGCCGGGTAGTGCCCGGTGGGGTCGGCCCTGTTTTAGCATTCTGAACAGCGACGAAATATGGATAATACCCGCGCACACATGATTCAAGCAGGTTTTGACTGGCAAGGGGGCGCCCGGAGCAGCCCATGAAGGCCGAACATGACGAGATACTGACAATGGACGATTTGGCGGCGTACCTGAAGATTTCGAAGTCCACGCTCTACAAGCTGGCCGTCGACGGGAAACTGCCGGGCCAGAAGATCGGCAAGCGCTGGCGCTTCCACAAGGACGCGGTCGACCGTTGGGTTCAGCATGGCCCCGAATCAGGCGAGCAGAATTTACGGGACACACAGGAGAGACTATGACCATTTTCATCGTGAGTATTGCCGTCGCGCTATGCGTTTCGTTTCTCTGCTCGCTCATGGAAGCAGCCTTGCTGAGCCTGACGCCCAGCCAGGTTGCGGACCTGTCGGCACGACACTCTGGAATCGGTGCGATCTGGCGAGGGTTCAAAGGCAATATTGAGCGTCCGATTACGGTGATCCTTGCACTGAACACGGCAGCCCACACCATCGGAGCGGCGGTGGCCGGATCGCGGTTCGACGAATTGTTCGGCGACCAGTGGATATGGCTGTTTTCTCTGCTCTTCACGTTTGCCATGTTCCAGTACACCGAGATTCTGCCCAAGACACTCGGCGTCTACTTCAATCGCTCCATTGCGTTGTGGATGGCGAGGCCTTTGTCGGTCGCCGTCAATATGTTCACGCCTCTTATCCACCTCCTGCACACGTTAAACCGCCCGTTCGAGGGGCGACGCAGCGAGAAGACGAGGCCGAATACACTGGAAGAAATCGCCTCGCTGGCAATGATGGCGGGACTTTCCAAGCACATTGGCCCGCACCAGGAACGAATCATCACCCGAGCGACAAAGCTGTCCCGCACCAGCGCTCAACAGATCATGATTCCAGTCGATCAGGTCTCGATGCTCTCCACGGGGCAGTCCCTGACCGACGCGCTCATCGCCGCCCACATCGATGCGCACACACGTTTTCCCGTCTGCGAAGACGGTGACCGAAACCGCGTGGTTGGCTACGTGAATTTCAAGGAGCTGGTGTATTACATGAGTACCAATCCGCGCGATCCAAGCCTGCAGGGTATCATTCGTTCCGTCCACTTCGTTGAGCCCGGATCTCTGGTCTCGGATATCCTGAAAGCCTTCGTCGATCAGCATGAGCATATCGCCATCGTTCGTGACTCCGCAAACCGATGCCAGGGGCTGATCACATTGGAAGATATTACGGAAGAGTTGATCGGGGATATTCAGGATGAGTTCGACCGGCTACCCCGTCATCTCCATTCCCTCAGCGGCGGCACATGGATGGTCGGAGGGGGTGTGCCGGTAGCCGAGGTGTTTGCCAAACTCGGCGGCTCGCCTGTGTCGCTAGGCGGGTCTCTAGCCGCCTGGCTGGACCGTCAACTGGACCAGCCGCCCAAACCGGGCCAGACCATCCGCCACGACGGCTTGGAGTTTGTGGTTCGACGCGTCCGTCGCGGGCGTGTCTTTGAGGCTTCGGCAAGCATGAAACGAAACGCCAATCGTGACGGGGATCGGCATCGCACAGGATACATTCTGCCGTGAGCCATGCCCGGATCAGCTTTCTGGTGTTTGTCGTTGCGGGGCATCCCAAGGTCAGACCTAGAACCTAGACTGTAGCTGCTTTGAGCACTTTTCTTGGCTGGTCAGCGACTTGTCCTGGACCAACGCAACCCGGGCAGCGGTCCTCGCCTTCCCAGCGGCGCTTTCGTGGCGGTATCCGAACCTGCGCCACTGCACATTGTGTCGCCCCGCTGCACGCAGAGTCGTGAACCTGATTAGCCTATTGCAGCGTCATAAGAGTAAGACTCTGGAGTTCAAGCGCGATCTTCACAGTCGCGCGACGCTGTCTTGAGGGACAAGCGCGTGCCTGGAGAGAGTTCGAAACGGCTCTGGGGTCCGAGACGAACGAACCTGTTAACCGGACTCGGAGGCTTGCCGGCATAATATATTCTGCCGGAGGCTGCAGCGGCGTGAAGGGCCGGATGTCGGTTGGGGAGAAGTTCGTGATTCGGAGCGATGGGGCGAGTGGGGTACGAACCCTTCGACTTCGATCGGGGTGCACTCCGGCGCTGAGCTCTGAAGCGATCGATTTCAGACTGCTGCAGAGCTAATCCCAGACGCGGGAATTGAGGGTTTCGCGCAGGATGAGTTTCAGGCCCTTGCAGGGGAAGTGTCAGGCCCTGCGCTTGGCCAACTCGTGGAGCTCAGACAGGTTGCCCGCGGCGAGCGCCAGCTTCTTGGCACGTGTCCACCCCTTCATCTGGCGCTCGCGGCGTGCAGCGGAGACGCGGTCTGGATGTTCTTCGACGAAGACGATGTCGCCGGCGCCGAAGATACCGGTGGTTCGACAGCCTTTGCCTTGTTCGTGCTCGGCAAGCCGACGTGGCGGGTTGTTCGAGTGGCCGACGTAGAGGCGTCCGTCACTCATCCGGAGGATGTAGACGTAGAAGGGCATGGCGCAGAGTAGCAGGGATGAAGGCAAGAGTCGAAAGCCCTTCGACTCACTTCGTTCGCTCAGGGCATTCGCCTCCGGGTGCTGGCTTGAGCTATCCCTTGGCTTGCCATGAGCGAGGGGTGCGCCAGCACCCCGAGTCGAATGGCTCCCCGGTCGTAACCCGGCCAGCACAAATTCCCTCAAGTCAGCCTGGGAAGCAACCCCTTACTACACAAGAGCCTACGAGAAGGGATGCCTTTTCGTCCGCGGCGACAAACCCCGCGAATTGGCCGAAATCGCCAAGATCACCGCCCGCCAATGGAACCGGTATCAGAACGGCCGGCAGCGCGAAAACCCCATCCTGAAAGGACTCCAATATCTCAGGGTTTTCGAGGACGAGTCGGTCCGGACCTACGCCCAGGCCGCCGAGGTCCTTGGCGTTTCCCGTGAGCGGGTGTACCAGCTCACGTCGCTGGTCACCAAGCTGCCGCCACAGATCAAGGACTTCCTGGCTGGCACCGAGGATCCGGCGGTGCTCCGCTTCTTCACGGAGCGGCGCCTTCGTCCCCTGACCATGATCCCCGATGGGGAGGCGCAGATGGCGCAGTTCGCCGAACTCCTGGCTGCGGCCAGGGGAGGCACGACCGGTACCGATGAAATCCTCAGCGGCCAGTGGGAGTCGGCTTCCGGGGAGGCGGTGATGGCAGGCATCGAACGACGGTAATCCTTGAGAGGGAGGGTGACGTGAACGACTACGACAACGGCGATTTGTTGGGGACAGCAGGACGCTGGGGCGATGCTCTACTTTCTGAGGTGGCCTATGCGATCGACGCCGCTATCCAACAAGCAGCCCGAGTTCCCATCAGCGGTTTGGCTGCTGACGAGGATGGGCTTCCTGGCATCCGCGAATTCCTGGGACGCAGGGATACCCATTGCGCAGGTGAACCGGCACTCCCCCGCGATGCGGATGCTATCCTCCTGGACGTTCTGCCCGTGTCTCTCACCGCACCCGATGACACCGGCAGGCTGCAGATCGAACCCGACGCCGCCGCCTTGCAGACGTGGAGTCAATCGGACAGGGAATCCGCCGAGCACCTGACGTCGTGGCTGAACGCTACCGGTACGGGACGTAAGGCTGTCGAGGATGCGATCGACGGAGGTTCTGTCATATGGGCCAGACAAGCCAGCCAATATGAGGAACTACTGAGGGACACAGGATACGACCGGTCGAATCCGCTCGTGCAGCAGGAGTCTGACAGGGGACTGCGGGACCTCCACGCCGGCATTGAACACGCACGGGAGGTCCTCGATGATCTCTGAAATGCAGAGATCCAATAGGGCGACGCCCTCAGCGTGGAGCAGACGCACCGCCGTTTGGTGGCACGCCCCGGTCGGCACTTGAGGTTTCGGGATCATGAACCTGATTCCTTCTGCACAGATGCCGGGCTTTACACGGCAGCGCAGGCGCTATAGTCTAGTACATCAATGAAACGAGTATACTATATACAGACCATGCAGTTGGCAACTCGGGATCGACCGGTCTTGCGCTGGCGAGGACTGACGGGCAGTCGGAAGTCCGGCGTCAACTGGCGCTTGCATAGCAGATGGACGAGTGGAGGCGCTGCGTGAAGGCTGTGGGGCTTCTCTCAGGCGGGCTTGACTCGACCTTGGCCGTCCGACTGATGGTGGAACAGGGAGTTGAGGTCATTGCCGTCAAGTTCACGTCTCCGTTCTGCCAGTGCGACTCCGGGGGGTGCTGTCATGCCGCCGAACAGGCGCGGCGGATGGGTGTGCCGCTGAAGACCTTCGCCAAGGGCGAAGACTACATCGAGGTTGTGCGCCATCCGCGACATGGCTGGGGCTCCGGTATGAATCCCTGCATTGATTGCCGTATCTTCATGCTCAAGAAGACCAAGACGTATATGGAGGAAATCGGGGCGGCGTTTCTCTTTACTGGCGAGGTACTGGGGCAAAGGCCGATGAGCCAGCACCGCCGTGCGCTTGAGCTGATCGAGCGCGAAACCGGGTTGGAGGGGAGGATCGTGCGTCCGCTATCCGCCCAGCACCTGCCGCCGTCAGAGGCGGAGTCTCAGGGCTGGATCAATCGGGAGCGCCTCTTGGCGATCGAAGGCCGCGGCCGCAAGGCACAGATCACTTTGGCGGCGGAACTGGGCGTCACGGACTACCCCTGTCCAGCCGGGGGATGCTTGCTCACCGACAAGAACTTCGCGGCCAAGCTGCGTGACCTGTTCGCGCATCAGGATCACGTTACCATGCACGATATCCGGCTGCTGAAAATCGGACGCCATTTCCGATCGAACGGCGGCAAGATCGTCTGTGGGCGCGACGAGGGGGAGAACGAGACCTTGCGGCGACTGCGGGGCGAACTGGACGTTCTCCTGGAACCGGCAGAGGTCTCAGGCCCCACCGTACTCTTGCGGGGATCTCACGACGGCACGGCGCTCGATGTGGCCGCAAGCGTGGTGGCGGCGTACTCGGATGGTCCGGCGGGCAGCATGACTGTGCGCTGTTCGCATGCGGGTTCGACTCGCGAGTTGCGCGCAATCAAGGCCGATCGCGCGAGTCTGAACCGCCATCTGATCGCCGCCGAAAGAGCAGATTCCGGAGGACAATCATGATGGTTTCGACAAAGGGCCGGTATGGACTGCGGGTGCTGCTGGACGTGGCCCTGCACGAAGAACGGGGTCCCGTTGCGTTGAGCGAAATCGCGCGGCGGCAGGCGCTGTCGCAGAAGTACCTCTGGCAGGTGATCAACCCTCTGAAAAAGGCGGGATTCCTGCGGTCCACTCGCGGGACGCAGGGGGGCTACGTCTTGGCCCGCGACCCGAACGCGATCACCGTGCGGGACATCGTCGATGTGTTGGAAGGCCCCGTCGCCCTGGTAGCCTGCGTGAACGACCCGGGAACCTGTGAGCGCAGCGTGGATTGCACGGCGCGCGAGATCTGGTCCGAGATTGAAGCAAAGGTGGTTGCCGCCATGGCCGGCGTGACGTTGCGTGACATCGTCCAGCGCCACAAGGACCGGGCCGCCGGCGGCGGGCCGAGCTACGTGATCTGACATGCCGAAACGAATGGACAAAGGCGAGACTCAGGCAAGGCTTGAGCCGGACCAAAGCTGGGCGCTGGTGGAGCGGGTGCGTGCGGGGGATGACGGCGCGTTCGAAGCGCTGATGGACCGCCACAAGCATCCGGTGATGAACTTCGTTTTCCGTCTCATTGGCGATGCAACCGAGGCGGAAGACGTGGCGCAAGACGTCTTTGCGCGGGCGTACCGGAGCATGCACAAGCCGGGTTTCCGACGGACAACGGCCGAGTTCTCGACGTGGCTGTTCCAGGTGGCGCGGAACGCCGCGCTGGACTGCCTGCGCCGGCGCAAGCGCCGGCCGGCAGAGTCGCTCGCAATCCTGGAAGACGGCGGCGGGTTGCTGCCCTCCGGTCAGGCCACGGCGGCGGAGGACGTGGCGGCGCGGGAAACCGGCGCGGCCATCGCGGCGGCCGTCGCGCTGCTGCCCGAGGACCAGCGCACGGCGGTGATTCTGTCCGAGTACGAACGCCTCTCCGACGCCGATATCGCCGCGGTCATGCACTGCTCCGCAAAATCCGTCGAAGCCCGCCTCTACCGCGCCCGCCGCCTCCTGCGCGAACGGCTGCGGCATCTGCTGCCGCGGCCGATAGAATGTCGCGAGGGTTTCTCGCTGCGGCGGCGTTATACCGTGTAGAGAGCGGCGAAGGAGGACGGCATGTTCGGGAAGACACGAGGCAGTGACCGAGGCGGCGCGGGCGCGCGGGACGAGCGCTTGAGCGCGTTGCTGAGCCAGTGGCGGGCCGTCGAGCCCGGTCCCGGCTTCGAGGCGGCGGTTTGGCGGCGGACTCGGGCCGTGCCTGCGGCGCAGCCGGCCGGGCTGTGGGACCGGTGGCTCGACTGGTTCCTGCCGCATCCTGTGTGGGCCGGTGCGGCCGCGGCCTCCGTGGCGCTGGCGATCGGCCTTCTGGCCGGTCTGGCGACTCCCGGCCACGCGCGAGCGGGCGGGCATGAAACCCACGCCCTGCTGCAACCCGGGACGGTGATGGGCGCCTACGCGGCACTCTCAGAAAGAGGACACCCATGAAGTCGAGAATCGCCCTGCTGCTGTTGGCGGCCGCGCTGGCGGGCGTAGCCGGGTACGCGATCGCGCACCGGTTCCTCTGCCAGCCGCCGCAGTCCGACCTGGACCGCTTGCGGGATGTTTCCCACCTGGCCCACGCTCTGGACCTGCGGCCCGACCAGATCAAGGCCATGAAGGCCCTGCAAGGCCGCTTGTGTGAAACACTGGCGGAAAGCTGCGCCCGTCATTGCGCCTGCCGCAAGGAGCTCGCGGCCGCCCTGGTCGCGGAGCCGTTCGATGCCGTGCGCGCCCAGGAACTGCGCGAATCCCTGTGCCGCTGCTATGCGGAGAGCGAAAAGCTGGCGATGGAACATATCCGGAACCTGCGCGAGATTTTGGACGCCCCGCAGCGCGCCCGGTTCGACCGCATGATCACGGAAGCCCTGGCCGGCCCCTGCGGGGCATGCACGAACTGCGGGGCGGAGTGCGGAACAGAGGGACACTGAAAGAAGACGAGGAGCAAACGATGAAAGCGAAAGCGACATGGTTCACAATGGCCGTTGGAACGGTCCTGATCGCCGCCGGCTGCGGGGGAACTAAGACCATTGGGACGCCGGCCGGCGCGGACACGGTTGAAACGCCGCTGGCGGCGGTTCTGGACGCGCCGGAGAAGTATGACGGGCAGACGGTGGTCCTCAAGGGCGTACTCGAGGCGCAATGCGCCGCTCTGTGCGATTTCACCTACGCGGAGGGGAACCGGTCGGTCACGGTGTTCACCGGTGAGCCAAAGCCGCCCAAAATCCAGGCCGGACAGCCCGTCCGCGTGACGGTCCAGGTTCACAAGGGCGAAGAACAGGTCGTCCTTACGGCAAAGGGTCTCGAAATCCTGCCCCGGAAGGCGACGCGATGAAACTGGCGAAGCTCGCGTTCAACAACATACGGCGGACGCCCATGCGCGCCGGGCTGACGGCGGCCAGCGTGCTGATCGCGGCGGCGACGTTGAGCGTGGTGCTCGCGCTGGACCGCGGATACGCCCGGGCCGTGAAGAGCGAACTGGTGGACAAGACCGGCGTGCACCTCTACATCACCAAGGAGAACTGCCCCATCGAGGCGGCGTCCGTCGTGGCGCAGGGCGGGTTGAGCCCCCTCTACGTGGAGGAGTCGCTGGTGGCGGTGGCGCAGTCCACGGAGGGCATCGCCGCCGCCCTGCCGTTCCAGCTCTTCGCCGAGACCACGTCGGACGGCACGCGCACGGATATTCTCATGGGCGTGACGGAGGCCATCCGCGAAGTGCGGCCGGACTGGGTGATCGAGAAGGGCGGCTGGTTCGAGGACGGCGACTCGGTCATCCTGGGCGCCCAGATTGCGCAGATCGAATTGGCCAAGGTGGGCGACAAGCTCTACTCGGAGAAACTCGACAAGGAGTTCAAGGTGGCGGGCATCCTACGCAAGAACTACTCGCAGGACGACGGGATGATCTTTCTGCCCCTGGATACCGCCCAGCGGCTGGTGAAACGCGAGGGGCGGCTGTCGGCGATCGCGATCAAGCTGGCCGACGTGGGGGCGATGCAGGAGGTGACCACGCGGCTGCGCGGGAGCATCGCGCAGGACTACTCCGTGATCGGCGCCAAGGAGTTGAGCGAGGGCATCCTGGGCTTTTTCGCGGCCACGCGCATGATCATGTTCGTCATGGTGGGGGTGGCGTTCGGGGTTTCCATCTTCGGGATCGTGAACACCATGCTCATGGTGGTGATGGAGCGCCGCCGCGAGATCGCCTATCTCAAGTGCGTGGGCGCCCGCCGGGAGGACGTGCTGCGGCTGATCACGCTGGAGACGCTCATCATCTGCCTCGCCGGCGGCGTGGGCGGCATCCTGGCCGGGGCGGCGGTAACGCCGGCGGCGGGATCGCTCCTGCGGGGGACGCTGGTGGGCTATGTGCCGGCAGGCAGCATCGCGGCGCCGTCCGCGGGCATCGCGCTGCTGTCGCTCTCCGTAGCGGTGGCGGCGGGCGTGCTGTGCGCCTTGTACCCGGCCTGGAAGGCGGCCTCGATCGTGCCGATGGAGGTGCTGCGCAATGAATAGCCTGATCGCACTCGAAAACGTCTCCAAGCTCTACCGGCGCGGGAGCGAGGAGGTTCATGCGTTGGATGGCGTGACGCTGGACATCGCGGAGGGCGACCTGATCGCGATCTGCGGGCCGTCGGGCTCCGGCAAGACGACATTGCTCAACATAGCCGGCTGCATGGATCACGCCTCGAAGGGCTTGGTCCGTATCCGTGGCGAGGAAGTGGAGCGCGGCGGCGAGCGACGCCTGGCCGAGATCCGCCAATCCCTGATCGGGTTCGTCTTCCAGCAGTTCTTCCTCATTCCCACCCTGACGGTGGAGGAGAACGTGGAACTGCCGCTGCTGTTCTCGCACCGGAAGGCGGAACGCGCGAGAACGGCGGAGTTGCTGGAGAGCGTGGGGCTCGGGCACCGCCGGCGGCATCGCCCCGGCCAGCTTTCGGGCGGCGAAATGCAGCGCGTGGCCGTGGCGCGCAGCCTGATCAACGAGCCGAAGGTCATTCTCGCCGACGAGCCCACCGGCAATCTGGATTCGCGGAACTCGAAGGCGGTCGTCGAGCTGTTCGAAGCCCTGAACAGCAAGGGAATCGCGATTGTCCTGGTGACCCACAATGCCGATTTGGCGGCGCGTTGCCGAAAGGTGGTGCATCTTGAGGACGGCAAGGTGGTGGGTTAGCGCGCTGCTCTTCTGCGCGGCTTCTCCCGCGTCGGCGTCGCTGTTTGTCGCGCTGGAAGGGGACGCGCGGGGCGAGTACACCGACAGCGACGGCGCGGATGCGGAGATCAACTCGATCGGTGGGTCACTGCGCAAGGTGTTCGCCGACCGACGCGGCGACCGGGTCATCCTGTACGCCCAGGGCGAATGGGTGGAGGATTTCTCGGAAGGCTTGCTCCACCAGGCCTACGGCGAATGGAAGGGGCCGATGGGCCGCTGGAACCTGGCCGCCGGCCGCGTGCTGCTTCCCTGGGGACTCCGCACCGCGTGGAGCCCTGACCGCATGCCCTACGGTTCGCCCTACGAGTGGACGCGGACCCTGGAGTCCGACAACGGCGCGTTGCTGCGGGGGACGCTGGGCGTCTGGGACTACGGGCTGGCCCTGACCCAGGGCTACGGGATGGAGGACATCGAGGAATTCCCCGGCCCCGGCAACCTGACCGGCCGGCTCGGGGTGACGCCGGACGTGGAGGGCAACTTCACGCTGGGCCTGTCATTCGCCACAGGAACCGCCCATACTTCCGAACACGGCCACGGGATGGGCGACGCGACGGCGGAGGAACGAACGGCCCTGGCGCTGGACTGCACCTGGAACGTCGGACGCGGGACCTACCGGTTCGAGGGTGGCGCGCGGGAGACGGACGGGCAGTGGCATGGGACGCTGTTCGCGGCCGCCGATTACGCCCTGTTGCCGAAGCTGACCCTGCAGGCGGCCGGGCAGCTCTACGAGCACGGCCCGTCGCACCTATACAGCCGCGCGTACGGCGGCGTTTCCGTTCCGCTGCCGTGGTTTACACTCCGGGGAGGATATGAATATGAGGATGCCGAGATCGAGGATCACCGCGTGGTGGTTCAG
>VGWI01000006.1 GCA_016873655.1 Lentisphaerota bacterium | reverse complement strand
TCTGCACCCCGTCGGTCTTCGCCAGCGCCTCCTCGATCAGCGCGCGCTCGTACGCATTCACCTGCTCTTCGAATTTGCCTTTCGGTTCGGCCGTGGGCAGCGCTCCGCCGTGGAACTCGGCGGGCAGATGGTCCGGCAGGATCACCTGCTCCCGTCCATGAAGCACGATCATTCTCTCCACGATATTGCGGAGTTCGCGCACGTTTCCGGGCCAGGCGTAGTTCTCCATCAGCGACATTGCGGCCGGGCTGAACTCGGCTGCCGGCGCATCCAGGTTCTGCCCGAACATTCCGACGAAGTAGCCGGTGAGCAGCGGGATGTCCGGTCTTCTTTCCCTCAGCGGCGGGAGCCGGACGGGCACGACGCTCAACCTGTAGAAAAGGTCCTGGCGGAATTTCCCTTCCTCCGCCTCCTCGCGCAGGTTCCGTGACGTGGCTGCGACGATTCTGGCGTTGGTCTTGATGACCTGCGTTCCGCCGACGCGCATGAACTCGCGTTCCTGCAGCACGCGCAGGAGTTTGACCTGCGTTGTGAGCGACATTTCGCCCACCTCGTCGAAGAACAGCGTTCCGGATCCGGCGAGATCGAACCGGCCCGGCTTCCGGCGATCCGCGCCCGTGAACGCTCCCCGTTCATGGCCGAAGAGCTCGCTTTCCATCAGGGTCTCCGGCAGCGCGGCGCAATGCACAGGCACGAAAGGTTCCGACGAGCGCGGGCTGAGGGAGTGAAGCATGCGCGCGGCAAGTTCCTTGCCGGTTCCGCTCTCGCCGTGGATCAGGACTGTGGCGTCAGAGACAGCGGCCTTGCGCAGGTCCGACAGCGCAGCCTGGAAGGAAGGCGCGGAGCCGACGATGTTGCCGACGGGAAACTCCCTTTCCACGTCGGACTCTAGGACCTCGAGACGCCGGCCGAGAACGCCTCCCTGGATGGCGCGTTCGGCGGTATGGAGCAGCTCGGCGACGTCAAAAGGCTTCGACACGTAGTCGAACGCCCCGAAGCGCATGGCCTCCACGACCGGGCGGACCGAGGTGGATGCGCTGACCATGATCACCGGCATGCGCGGGTACATATCCCGGATCTCCTTCAGCAGCGTGACGCCGTCTTTTCCAGGCAGGATCACATCCAGCATGACCAGGTCGAAAGCGCTGGCAGTGAGGATCCGCAGCGCCTCATTCGCGTCGGCTGCCGCTGCGACTTCGTAGCGGCCGGAGAAGATGGCCTTCAGAGACTCGCGCGGACCGAGTTCGTCATCTACGACCAATATGCGCTGCTTGTTCGCCATTTGTCTGAACTGACGCCGCGGTTGCCGCGGGAAGTGATGTGGAAACGGTTGTGCCTTTCGGCCCGGTTGAGATGCTTATTTCGCCGCCGTGGTCGGCGATGGAGCGTTTCGCCAGCGGCAGGCCGAGGCCGATGCCGCGCGCCTTGGTGGTGCAGAAGGGGGAATACACGTTGTCGCGTATGTGGGCCGGTATGCCCGTGCCGTTGTCCTGGACATGCACCTTGCAGCAGCGGGAGACCGAGTCAGGTCCACGTTCGCAGACGATGGTTATGTGGATGGACGGGGAGGGCGCGTTCTTCACGGCCTCCATCGCGTTTGTGACGATGTGGCCGAAGCACTCTGTGAGGTCCGCCTCGTCGGCGTGGACAGGCGGGATGCTCTCGTCAGCGGAGACGACAACTTCGCAGTCGTTCCCGGCTCGCTGGCGGGCGATGCGTGCGGCCTGGCGAAGAACCGCAGGCGGGTTCACCGGCTTGAAGTCGAGCTTGCGCGGGTTCGCGAAAGCGTTGATCTGGTCCATCATCGTGTTGAGGCGGCCGATTTCGCGGGTGACAAGATCGCGGAACTGCTCCCGGAATTCCTCGTCGGAGTAGCGTTCGGGAAGAAGCTGGGCAAACGTGCTGATCGCGACGAGCGGATTGCGTATCTCGTGGGACATCGCGGCGGAGAGCTCGGTCCAGAAAGCCGAACGCTCCAGTTCCTCCTGCTTTTCGCGCAGAAGCTTTTCGCGGGTCATGTCGCGTATGATCAGCACCGCGCCGAGGCACTGCGAATCGGCCTCCAGCCTTCGCACGACGAGCGAGACGGACCGGCGCGTGCGCGGCGTTACCCATTCGGCCGGTTCATCCTGCGCATCGCCGCGAAGCGAGGCGACGAGGAGCCCGGCGAGCTGCCCGTCCAGCCCGTTCTTCAGCGGGCGGTTCAGGACCGTGTCCGCCTGCACGCCCAGTATCTCCTCGGCCGTTGAGTTGAACCACCGGATCGTTCCGTCGGCGCTGGCCGCCACGATTCCGGCCGGCAGTGAATGGATGAGCGTCTCCGCCAGCGTCTTCTGGAGCGCGACCTCCTCGTAAAGCAGCGCGTTCTCGAGCGTGTTGGAAACGTGTTCGGAAAGCATCAGGAGGTTTTCCAGGTCCGTCTGCATGAACGGGCGGCCGGTCACATGCCGGCCGACGAACAGCCAGCCGATTATCTGGTTGCGCCCGTGCAGCGGAACGATCACTTCCGCGCCGAGGGTGTCGAGGGAGCGTTCGAGCATGATGCGGTCGGACGGATCCTCGACGTGGTTCAGCGTGGTGCGGGAGATGACGTGCGCGTTCATCTTCATCCATCTGACAAGCGGATCGGGGGCTGTCACGTCCAGGTCGCGGAGTGAATCCAGGCAGCGTATGCCGGCGCGGAGTCTGTAGGAATCGCGTCCGCGCGCGATTGAAAAGATGCCGGCGCGAGCGACCCGCGCCCAGCTCACGATGCCCTCGACAAGGCGTTCGAGCATGGCGTCCACGCTGCTGAAGTTGCGGAATGCCTGGGAGAACTGGTGCGGAGGCAGGGGCAGAGACTGTGACGGAATTCCCTGATCCTGCCGGTCGGCCCCCCTGCGCAGGGAGTCCTTCCTCAAGACGACGTTTTCCTGAAGAAGGCGGAGGAAGTCGTTCGCGCGACGGAAGACGGAGAGAAGGCGCAGGCGATCCATCTCCACGTCTTCGACCGCGTACACGTCGAAGGCGTCTATTTCGCGCATTGGTTCGCTGCCGGGCATGCCTGCCGCCACGACAAGCACCGTCGGCAGAGACTCGCGTATGCGGCGCAGGAGAGGCCGCCATTCCTCCGCGCGGAGGTCCAGGAAGAGGACCGTGGGCTCGTACTGTTGCAGGACGGATTCCAGACGCGAGGGCTCTTCGACGAGTTGGACATGGGCGTCTTCGTGAAGGTAGCCCTTGATCCTCTGCGCAAGCGCCGGGTCCTGCGAGTATGCAACGCAGTTGGGCAGCAGGTTCATGCTTTTGCGACGGTCCCCCCGATAGCGAATCCCCGACCGCGACTATCGCATATCCTCATCGGGCGATCAACGGTCATCAATCCCCCGTTCCTGCGGGGGCGGAAAGGGCCGGTCAAGCGCCAGTTTCCTTGCGTATATCCTGTCCAACTGCCGGTCCGACAGAAGGCGCGGGATGCGCCAGTGCAGGAAAGGCCGGTCCACCACCGCGATGCGCGTCGGCGCCCGCCGCGCCTCCAGCGCCCGGCGGACGGCCCTCGAAACGCGCTGCGCCGGCATGCCGGGGTCCCGGAGCGCGTAGTCCTTCATGCGCCCGAGTGCGTCGGCGTAGTCGGAGCCGGCGTAAGGTGTGATGTCGGTGGACTTGCCCCAGATCGGCGTGGCGATCCTGCCGGGTTCTATCAAGGTGACTTCCACCCCGTACGGCGCCACCTCCCGGCGCAGGGAGTCCGACATTGCCTCCAGCGCGAACTTCGACGATGCGTACGCGCCGAGGAACGGGGAGGCGATCCGGCCGCTGACGGAGCTCATGTTGACTATTCTCGGCGTTCCGCCGGCCGCCAGTCCTTTTCGAAGCAGAGGAAAGAAGGCGCGCGTGACTGCCATGACGCCGAAGAAGTTGACTTCCATCTGCTGTCGAAGCGCCTCTTCCGGGACCAGGAGCAGCGGGCCGGCAACAGCGATGCCGGCGTTGTTTACGAGGGCGGACAAGCCGGAAGCGCCGCAGATCGCGGCGGTCTCCCCGGCGGCGGAGGCGATGGTATCCGCTGCCGTCACGTCCATCCTGACCGGGTGAAATGACTTCCCGAGCGCGGCGGCCAGCCTTGCCCCGTCTTCCGGCTTGCGCACGGTTCCGATAACGATCCATCCGGCGCCGGCAAGTTCCAGTGCGATGGCTTCGCCTATGCCGGAGGATGCGCCGGTAACGACCGCGAAACGGCTCATGGCGTTCTCATCCTTTCCCGGCCGGGGCTTTGCCGAACATCGCGTCCAGCCCGGCGTAATTGCGTTCCACTATGCATTTCACGATCGCGCCGGTTGTTTCCGCAGGGTCCCGGCCGAGGAGGTGGGCTATCAGGTAGTAGTAGTCGGGAACTCCGGGATAGCCCATGTCCTTCCGTATCTTCTCCACGAAGCGTTCGAGGGTCCCGACAATGTCCGTGAACTTCACATCCCGGGCGGGTTTGCCCATCAGTTCATAGCTGTAGGGGAGCGGGTGCCAGTGCCGCATGGGCACGAGATACTTGACCGGGTATATGATGCCCTGGCGGACGTAGTCGGGGGCCAGCCGTATCCCGAATTTCTCCGGGTGCCGGCCCCACTCGGTGGGCGGATAGACTCCCGAAGCCAGCACGAGCGCCGAGTCGAGCACCGGCCGCAGCATCGCGAGGCGTTCGAGTGTGTTGTCCATTGTCTCCTGCGTCTCGCCCGGCGTGGGGAATATCAGGCTTCCGACCGTTCGTATTCCGGCCGAGTGCACTCTCTCGAGCGTGGAACGGACCTGGTCGAAGGTGATTCCCTTGCGCAGGGCGAGCAGGCGTTCATCGTCCAGCGCTTCTATGCCGAAGAAGAGCGACACGAAACCGGCCTTCCTGAGCAGCGTGAAATCCTCACAACCGGCGACATCGGCGCGCGAGAAGCCGCAGAGCGCGATCTTTCCCTCAAGTCCGGCATCGATCAGTCCCCGGGCAAGTTCCGTAAGGGCGCGTCGCGGCGGGGTGGAATCAATCACCCTGAAGTGCGTTATGCCGCGCTCGAACATGTGGACGGCTTCGCGAACCACGCCCGCCACATCGCGCTTCAGGAGGCGGCGTCCGTAATTCTCCGGGCGCACGCAGTAGACGCAGCGGTTCGGACACGCCTGGTTCGACAGGGAGAGCTCGTAGATCGGCACTTTGCGGTCTATGTGGCGGTAGACATCTTCGGAGTACGCGGGGGCGGGGAAGTCGTCCACGTTCGTCAGCGGCGGTTGGTCGCTGACCACCACGCCCTTGTTGCGGCGGATCAGGCCGGGGACGGACTCCGGCGCGTCGCCGGCGAGCAGGCGGCGGACCGCGCCGTAGCCCAGCCCGGCGACAAGCCCGTCGAACGCGTCGCCGGCGAGCTCGAGGATATGGCCGGTGAACCAGTCCACCTTCTGGCCGATCCCGTAAACCGGCAGGTCCGGCGCAAGTCCGCGCAGGAGGCGGGCGAGGTCGGCTGAGAACTTGAACCCGGTTCCCTGCCACAGGTTGACGAACAGAATGTCCGGTTTCCCGGACAGGATGGCGTCGGCCTCGCCGCGCACGACCTGCATGTACCCGTCATCCTTCTCGTCGAAGGACATGTCTCCGAGCCGGCGCATGAACCCGGCCCCGAAACGGGTCAGATCCGTGAAGTTCGACCGGTCGAGTACGAGGGCATCCGCGCCGCGAGCGAGAGAGATGGCTGCGAGAGTCGCCAGGCGCTCACTGGGGAACAGGTGGGCGATTTCGTCCAGTTCCCCTGAGAAGCTGTAGAACAGCGGCCTGCCGAACCCGTTGTTGCTCCCCATCTCTCCCTCTGTCCGCGGGACTCTCAGAACTCGAACCGGTAGGCAGCGCTTCCGATTAGAGAAGCGTATTCGTAGCTGCCCGGCGGCGAGTTGGGATTCCCGAGGCCGATTTCGATTTCGCGTTTGTCGATGAAATTGTGTGCGACCGCCATGTCAAGCGAGTGCGGGCCCTGTTTGAGCCCTATCCCCGCCGCCACGATGTGCCGGTCGTTGTCCGGGTAGCTGGGGGCATAGGTGTCGTCAGGGATCGGCGTGGGCAGATACCTGTAGCTCGCGCGGAGTTCGACGTTCTCGCCAACCTTCCATGCGCCGGCGACACCCGCGGTCCAGATGTCTTCCCAGTCGTTCAGCACAATGGCGCCGGGCCCGATCAACAGCGTGTTTATGCCGAGATCGAGGGTCATCCTGTCGTTGCGCGAGAAATCGAGCCATTCCACGTCGGCGCCGACGCGCACGTTCTGCGAAACGCGGATGCCGTACCCGAGCGTCACGACGTTCGGATACTTGATGGTTGTTTCGAAGTCGCTCTTCTCCTGCAGGGGCGGTGGCAGCGGCATGCCGTACGAGGCGATTTCAGTATCGCCTTCGTAGTCAATGTCGAACGCGGAACGGCAGGTGAGGGCCAGGCGCTGCCGGTCGGTCATCTTCCAGGTGACGCCGGCGTTCGCGCCGACGGCCGCGCCGCTGCCGGTCATCGAGAGCCGGCCCAGCGGGAAAGCGGAAACGCGGTTTTCCAGCGTGGAGAGATAGAGGTCGGCGCCGACACCGACGAGGATGCTGTCGCCGAGCTTTGCCGCGATCGTGGGATTCACGTTGACCACCGCCAGCGACGAGTAGTACGGGAAGGAAACTATCTCGTTCCATTCGATGTTCTGGCCGTACGGCGTGTTCATCCCGAGCCCGAACACGAACTTGCCTTCCTGCAGCGGCCATACCATGTAGATGTCGGGCAGAAGCGCGCCACCGTTCTCCGTGGTGGCCGAGGCGCCGAGCGGGTTGGTGCGCTTCACGCGTCCGGCCACGAGGTTGGCCGTAACCATGACGGAGGGTTTCGTGGCCTCGGCGAGGTTCGCCGGGTTGTGCGAAATCGAGGAAGGATCCTCCACAAGCGTGCTCTTGGCGCCGTCGAGGCTCAATGCCGCCGCGCCGGCGGGAGGATTGCGGAACCCGTTTGCCGACGCGTTTGCCGCGAGAAGGAGCAATGCCGCCGCGCCCGCCATGCAGACCAGACTCCCGGACTTCTTCATGGACGTTCCTCCCCTTCGTTCCGCCGTTCCGCGGCCGCGACCGAGCGGCGCGCACCGGCGGGCTGCGGCGATAGTAGTCCCGCCCCATGCCCAACGCAACATGGTTTGTGCGACAGTGCGGGGCCGCCGCATTGACGTCGCATGGAGCCTGACAGTGTCTAGCCGAGGTCGGGCAGGTCATGCAGACAGGTGTCGGGCTTGCGGGGAGATCACGACAGCAGGCGGCATGGTGTCTCTTGCTGCAAGACAGGCGTGCGGGTATTCTGCTGCCTTGCCGGTGTCTGGGAATGAAACTCTGCCTGACTGGGGGGCGCATGGCCGCTTGCGAAGGGGTGCCGGGGATCGTCGTCGTTGTGGGCAGTTCGAACACGGATTTCGTGGTCGGGTACAGGATGTCGCCGCAACCGGGCATGCCGTTGCGTGCGGAAATGGATGCGCGGTGAAAAGCAGCGGCACAGCCCGCAACGCGGTTCTTCTTTCCGCGTTCGTGATGCCTGGGGCAGGCCAGCTCCTGCAGGGCAGGCCGGTTGCCGCGGCATTCTTCGGCGGCGGGTTTCTTGCTTCCTTCACAGCCTGCCTTGCGTTCACCGGGCGCGTGTTGTGGGTGTATTACTGCCTCGGCTTCGCCCCTGAGCGGGTGGATGGAACCGGCAACATGCTGCCGGCTGCCGCGGCGGCGGTTATTTCGCTGTTTGTCGCACTGATCCTATATGCCGCCGGTCTCGTTGACACGGTGGCCGCACAGCGCCGGGCGTCACGCATGGCGCAGGAAGCAGCAGCGCGAAGACTCGCGGGCCTGTGACGAGAAGCGCAGGTTGTCCGGGAGATCGGCGTCAGCGTTTCAGGTGGACCAGCGCGGGATGGTGCGGGCGAGGCGGAGAAGTTCGTTCAGGCATGCGTCAGGTGAGCCCTGGGACAGCCGCGGGAACTTGCGCTGTTTCATCAGCAGACCTGACGGCCCTTCAAACATCGCCTTGCCCTCGCGCGCTTCGACGCGCCTGATCCGTTGTGCGGCGCAGACCGTGCGCAGTTCGCATATCTTCAGGAACCTGTCCAGCGCCGGAGGAATGCGGCCGAACCTGTCGCCGAGTTCCGCCCGCAGGGCTTTGACGTCCGCCGGGTCGGCCGCTTCCGCCATGCGGCGGTAGACGCCCACGCGCACGGGTTCATCCTCTATGTATGAATACGGGATTGCGGCCGCCGACGGATCCTCCGGGTGCGACGTCGAGAGTGTGATGAAATCCAGAACAACCTCCGTCTCCACGATCTCCGGGACCTTGTCGCCCTTCATTTTCGCCACCGACCTGCGCAGGAGCTGGCAGTAGAGCCCGAACCCGACGGCATTGATATGCCCGCTCTGCTGGGGGCCGAGAAGGTTTCCTGCGCCCCTTATTTCCAGGTCGCGCAGGGCCAGGTGGAATCCCGCTCCGAGCTCGGAGTGGCGCATGAGGGCCTCGATCCTCTTCCTCGCGAGGGCTTCCACCCGGCCGTGCGGGAGGAGGAGATATGCGTAGCCCTTCTGCTTGCCGCGGCCGACCCGGCCGCGGAGCTGGTACAGCTCGGACAGCCCGAAGCGGTCGGCGCGGTCGATCAGGATTGTGTTTGCCCTCGGGATGTCGGTGCCGCTCTCGATGATCGTGGTGCACAGCAGCACGTCGGAGTCGCCGGAAATGAAGCCGCGCACGATGCGGGAGAGCGCCGCCGCCGGCATCTGGCCGTGAGCAACAGCGATGCGCGCTTCGGGGACCAGTTCGCGCAGGCGGGCGGCGGCGCGCTCGATCGTCATGACGCGGTTGTGCAGGTAGAACGCCTGCCCGCCCCTGTTCAGTTCGCGCAGAACGGCGCCGCGCACAACGTTGTCGTCGTTGCGGGACACGACGGTTTCCACGCTTATCCTTTCGCGCGGGGCGGTCTGGATAAGGCTCATGTCCCGCGCGCCGGTCATGCTCAGGTACAGCGTGCGCGGGATCGGTGTGGCGGTCATCGTAAGAACGTCCACCATTGCCCGGGTCTTCTTGAGCCATTCCTTGTGGCGCACGCCGAACCGCTGCTCCTCGTCTATGATCACCAATCCCAGGTCCCGGAACTTCACGTTCGACCCGATGAGCGCGTGTGTTCCGATGACGATATCCATTGAACCGTCCGCCGTTCCCGCCAGCACGTCGCGGCGTTCCGCCGGCGAGCAGAAGCGGCTCAGCATTCCGATGCGCACGGGGAACGGGGCCATGCGGTCGGTGAAAGTGCTGAAATGCTGCTGGGCCAGGACGGTGGTCGGCACGAGCACGGCCACCTGCGCGCCGTCCATCACGGCTTTGAACGCGGCGCGCATCGCGACCTCGGTTTTGCCGTAGCCGGCGTCTCCGCAGACAAGCAGGTCCATCGGCCGCGCCGCCTCCATGCAGCGTTTCACGTCGGCGATGGCATCCTGCTGGTCGGGCGTTTCCCGGTAGGGGAACGCCGCCTCGAACTCGCGCTGCCAGACGTTATCCGCCGCGAACGGCCGGCCTTTGAGCGTCTCGCGCAGCGCCTGCGTTTCTATGAGCGACGCCGCAAGATCCGCCACGGCCCTGTCCGCCTCGGACTTCTCGCGCGCCCAGCGTTTACCCCCGAGGCGGTGGAGGGTGATGTGGTGGCGCGAAACGCCGGTGTAGCGGCTGAGCAGATGGCTTTGCGAGACGGGAACATGCAGGCGGGCGTTGTCGGCGTACTCGACCGAGATGACCTCCTGGGTTCTGCCTTCGAACGCTATCTCGAAGAGGCCGAGGTAGCGGCCGATGCCGTGGTCGGCGTGCACGACAAGTTCGCCTGGTTCCACCTGCGACAGGTCTCCTATCCGGTCGCCGGCCTCGGCCGCGCCGGGTTTGCGCGGTCGCGGATCGTAGCGCCCGACCTGCAGTTTCTTGCGTCCGTAGATATCGCCCTCGCAGACCAGCGCCAGCCGGATTGCCGGGCACATGAACCCCTCGGAAACGGCGCCGACGCGCGCCTGCACGCCGCAGCCTTCCGGCAGGTTCTCCCTGAAGTGTTCGAGTTCGCCGGAGGTGTCGAGAAAGACGGCCACATCCCATCCGGCGCCGGCGAGTTCGCACAGGCGGCCGATAAGTCTGCGCCGTTCGGCCCCGGCTCGGTCTGGCTCGAACATGCCGGCGGCCGCGGGGGCCGGCGGCAACACCGGCTCGAAGGCCGGGAAGCCTTCGACCGGGGCGGCCTCGAGAGACGCGCCTTGCACTTCGACGCCCTGCGCGCGTCCGGATACCGCGGCAGCGAGCTCCTCCCATGTTGCGAAACGCGCGGCGGCGCCGGATTCCGTGAGGCTTTCGGCGAAGACGCCGGCGTGTTCGGCTGCGCCCGGCATGTCGCTCCACCAGAAGACCGTGTTGCCCGGAAGGAAGTCAAGCAGGCCGGCCGCCGGTGTTCCCGGCTCCGTTGCCGGCAGGAGCGAGGCGGCTCCGGTCTTCCGTACGGAAACCTGAGTGAGCGGGTCGAATGTGCGCAGCGACTCGATCTTCTGTCCAAACCACTCGATCCGGACCGGCATTTCCGAATCCGGCGACCATGCGTCGAGAAGCCCTCCTTTAACTGTGAATTCCGATTTCTCGCGCACTTCGACCGTTCTCCGGTAGCCCATGGCGTCGAGCCGTTCCGCGACGGCGCCGAGGTCGGCTTCTTCGTGCTCGCGCAGGCTCACCGCCACGCGGTCGAGCGAAGCGGGGTCGGGCGCCTGCTGCATCAGGGCCTGGACGGTCGTGAGAATCAGCGGCTGCGACCGCGAGGCGGGCGTGCAGGCGAGCGAGACGGCGCGCAGGGCGTGAAGCCTGTGTCCTTCGATGTCCGTGTCGCCGCGGCTTCCCGGCGCGGCATCCCGCGGCGGGAAGTAAATTGCCGGGTCCTGATCCGGGCCTTGCGCGAGCGCGCGGAAGTTCCGGTGCATCGCATCGAGCGAAGCCTGGCAGTCCGCGATCCACACCAGCGGCGCGGCGGATTCGCGGTGCATGGCGCGCAGGAGAAGGGCTTCCGCCGCCAGCGGCAGGCGCGGAACGGCAACGGGCCGCGGCGCGCGGAGCAGCGCGGCGGCCGGGCCGGACAGGCTTTCGAGCATGCGGCTGGCCTCCATGGCGGGCGGCCGCCCACCCGGGCTCGGGGCGTGAAGCGGCTCAGTAACTCTTTCTCATGTGCGAAGGAGGAATGTGGAGAACAAGCCTGTACTTCGCGATCGTACGGCGGGCGATTTGCAGGCCCTGCTGGTTCAGGGTTTCCATTATGTGCTGGTCTGAAAGCGGGTTCGTGGGATCCTCCCGCGCCACCATCGCGGCAATCATGTCCTTGACCGACTTGTTGGACACCTCGCTGCCGTCGCTGGTCTTTATGCCGGGTGTGAAGAAGTACTTCAGTTCGTACACGCCGATGGGCGTCTTCATGTACTTGTTCGACACCGCGCGGCTCACGGTTGTTTCGTGCACCGACACCGCGCGCGCTATCTCCGCCATCGTCATCGGCCTCAGGTGGGAAACGCCGTTGTCGAGAAACTCGGTCTGGCGGGTGACGATTTCCGACGCTATTCGGTAGATCGTTTTCTGCCGCTGGTGGATGCTCTTGATCATGAACGCCCCGGAGCGGATGCGTTCGCGTATGTAGCTCTTCACTTCCGGCTTGATGTTCTCATCCTCGAGCATCGCGCGGTACTGCTTGCTTATGCGGATGTGGGGGAGCTGGTCGTCGTTGAGGATGACGACATACTTCCCGTCCACCTTCTTCACAACGACCTCGGAGAGGACGTAGTTGGACGTGTCGTCCGAGTAGAGCCTGCCGGGTTTCGGGTCGAGCGAGGATATCATTCGCATCGCGGCTTCGATATCCTCGTTCGTAACCCTCAGCGCCCTGGCGATGTCGGGTATCTTGCGGGCGGCGAGCAGCTCCAGGTGTTCGCGGGCGATGGCGGCGGCAAGCGAATCGCTCTGGCCGAGGCGTTCGAGCTGGATCAGCAGGCATTCGCGCAGGTCCCTGGCGCCGACGCCGCTCGGGTGGAAATCCTGGATGATGGTCAGCAGGTCGTTCAGGTGTGTGGCGTCGCAGTTTGCCGAAGCCGCCAGTTCCTCCGTGCCCGTGGTCAGGTACCCGTCGTTGTTGATGCTGCCGATCAGGAGTTCGGCCGCCTGCCTGTCGCGGTCGGAGAGCCCGGCCAGGTGCAGCTGGTTGAGAAGGTGTTCCTGGAGCGACTCCCGCTGCGGCAGGGAATCGAGGAGATACTGGCGTCTTTCCTCGCTTTCCTGGGAGTGCGGGCGGCTCTCGAAGTCCTGGAAGAAGTAGTCGCGCCATTCCTCGTCGAGCTTGGAGAGTACCTCGAACTCCTCCTTGAAGGACATTTCTTCGGACTCTTCGGTCTTGCCCGTGCCGGGCTCGATTTCGATCGTCTCCGTGCCGGGCAGTTTCTCCTCGATGGTGGGGTTCTGCTCCATCTCCTTCTGGATCATGGCCCGCAGTTCAAGGATCGGCAGGTGCAGCATTTCCAGCGACTGGCGGAGCTGCGGCGCCAGAATCATCTGAAGCTGCTGCGACTGAGAAAGTGATAGTGTTTGTCCCGGCATGGTGTTTTGGCCTTGCCTCAAGGCAGGGGCCATACTGCAAGATCGGGTGTTTGCGCGACAAGGAAAAGTTGGCGGAGGGGTGGAGTGTCACTCAAGGTATGCGTTCTTGGCAGCGGAAGTACGGGCAACTGCACGTACGTGGCGTCCGACAGCTCCGCCGTTCTGGTTGACGCCGGATTGAGCGGGCGCGAGACCGCCGGCCGCCTCGCCGCGGTCGGCGCGGATCTCGCCTCGGTCCGCGCTGTCTGCCTCACGCACGAGCATGACGACCACATAAGCGGCATCCCCGTGCTGTTTCGCCGCACCGGAATGGCGCTCTACGCGAACACCGGCACGATAGACGCCCTCGAGCGCAAGGAGAAGATGCGGGGCCTGAGCTGGAACGTTTTCGAGACCGGCACCGCGTTCACGGTCGGCGATCTTTCCATCGAGCCGTTCTCCGTTCCGCACGACTCCTATGATCCTGTCGGGTTCGTCGTTTCCGGCGGCGGCGCGCGGGTTGCGGTGGTGACGGACATGGGGATGGCCACGGAGCTGATACGCCAGCGGCTGCGGCACTGCCGCGCGATAGTAATCGAGGCGAACCATGACGTCGGGCTCCTGCGCGATTCCAGGCGCCCCTGGATGTTGAAGCAGCGGATCAGCGGCCGGCAGGGCCATATGTCGAACACACAGGCCGCCGAACTCATAGCGGAGATCGCCGGGCCCGACCTCGCATGCGTCTATCTTGCCCACCTCAGCGCCGAGTGCAACGATCCAGCCGCGGCGTTGAGGGAAGTGTCGGGCAAGGTTGCCGCCGCCGGGCATGCGGGAGTGCGCGTGCTGCTCACATATCCCGACCGGCCGAGCGAGATCTTCACCGCGCTGTAGCCGCGCATCCCAGCTCTTCGGCCACCATTGCCGCCGCGGACATTGTTCCGCCGCCCGCCAGCGCTTCGGAAACGGAACGGAGCCCTTCCACCATGCGTGCCCGCTCCGGCGTGTCCGCGCAGAGCGGCTCCATCGCCGCAGCCATGGCCTCCGGCCGTGCCGCGCCCTGGATGAATTCCCTGCACAGTTCCCTGCCGGCGACGATGTTCACCATGCCCAGGTGGGCGACCCGGACCAGCATGCGGCCGAGCAGGTATGTTGCCGCGGCGGTGCGGTAGACGACGATCATGGGGCAGCCCAGGAGCGCCGCCTCGATTGTGGCGGTGCCGGAAGCAACCATCGCGGCCGTTGCCTGGCGCAGGACCTGGCGCGTGTGGCCGGTCACGATCTCGATCCTCGTCGGACCGGCGCCGCGCACGGCCGCGATCGCGGCGCGCACTCTTTCCTCGATATCCTGATTCGGGCAGGCGACCACGAACCCGGCGCCGGGCCTCCTGCATTCGAGCCGCGCCGCCGCGCGCCACATGGCGGGCAGGATTCTCTCGATCTCGTTCGCGCGGCTGCCGGGCAGCAGCGCCACGCGCGGCTCTCCGGGCCAGGGCAGCGTCTTCAGCGGTTCGGCGAGCGCCGCCCCGGCTTCGGCGACAAGCGGGTGGCCGGCGAAATCGGCGCGCAGGCCCGTGCCTTCGAAATGCGCGGGCTCGAATGGAAATATGGTGATCAGCCGGTCAACGCACTGCGCCATGCGGCCGATCCGCGACCGGTTCCATGCCCAGACCTGGGGGCAGACGTAGTACACGGTGCGCAGACCCATAGCGTGGGCGCGCGCGGCGAAGCGGAGGTTGAAGCCGGGGTAATCGACGAGGAGTACGATGTCGGGCCTGCGGCGTTCCGCGAGCGCGGCGAGGTCCAGGAACACGCGCCGGAAGAACGCGAAGCGTTTTGTCACCTCGGCGAAACCGGTGACCGCCATGTCGCGCGAGTCCTGAAGGATATGCGCGCCGGCCGCGCGCAGGTGATCCCCGCCGATGCCGTAGACGCGGAGATCCGGCCGGCGCGCCAGCAATTCGCGGACGAGCCCCGCGGCATGCATATCGCCCGAGACCTCGCCCGCCACGACGAGAAGCTCCGGGCCTGTCCTGGGGCCAAGGTCGGCTTCAGGCGTCACGCTGCGCGTTCTCCCGGATCTGGCGGCAGATTTCCACCGCGAGTTGGAGCGCCTGCTTGCCGTGTCGGCCGGTCACCACCGGGTCGCGCCGATCGCGCACGCAGGCGACGAACGAGGCAAGTTCCGCGGCCAGCGGCTCGCCTTTCTGGATAGGCACGGGCAGCGCCTCGATCTTCATTCCCGAGCGCCGGCAAAGCTGGCCGGTCTGGTTCATGTAGTCGAGAGATACGTACGTGTCGCTCTGGAAGACGCGGATCTTCCGCATCTTCTCCTGGCTGATGCGGCTTGCGGTGACGTTCGCGACGCACCCGTTTTCGAAGATCAGGCGGGCGTTCGCTATGTCCTCCGTCGGGCTCAGGACCGAGACCCCGATTGCGTGCAGGCTGACGACCGGCGAGTTGACGAGGTGGAGGATGATGTCCAGGTCGTGGATCATCAGGTCCAGCACAACGCTCACCTCCGTGCCGCGCGGCAGGCCGTTGTCGCGCGGAGGGGGATAGCTTGCCAGCCGGATCGCCTCTATGAACCTTGGCCGCGCGAGGCGCTCCTCGAGAAAGGCCATTACCGGGTTGAACCTTTCCACGTGGCCGACCTGAAGGATGAGCTCCCGTTCCGCCGCCGCTGCCACCATCTTCTCCGCCTCTTCCGCGCTGGATGATATCGGTTTTTCCACCAACAGGTGTATGCCGCGGCCGATGAGGTCGAGCGACAGGTCGCAGTGCAGATGGGTCGGGACAACGACGCTGGCCGCCTGTATTTCGGCCGCGAGTGAAGCCGCGTCAGGAAAGGCGCGCGTGCCGCACGATTCCGCCACCCTGGCCGCGCGTTCGGCGTCGGTATCGAACAAGCCGACAAGTTCAACATCCGGCAGCGCGGAGTAAATGCGGGCGTGATGCTGCCCGAGGCTTCCGACACCGTAGACTCCGACTCGCAGTGTTTCGCTCATTCCGCGTTCCCTTCACCGGCCGCGTTCGCGACGGCCACGATGGCTATGCCGCGGCGGTTTGCCTCGGCCACCAGTCTGTCCCTTTCCAGCAGTATGCACCTGTCTGCCTCGACCGCGAGCGTTGCCGCGCGCGCCCTGCGGAGCTGCCGAAGGGTGTGCATGCCGACGACGGGGATATCGAACCGCATGTCGTGGCCGCGCTTCGCTATCTTCACCACGACCGCGCCCGGCCCGCCGAGCTTTCCCGCGCGGCGGATTGCGGCGTCGGTTCCCTCGAACGCTTCCACGGCAAGGACTGTGCCCTCCTTGATAACGACCGTCTGGCCGATGTCCAGGCCGCTGGTCGCGTTCGCCACCCGCAGGCCGAGGGCGATGTCGTTCTCCTCGACCGGTGTCGGCGCGCGCGCCGTGAGGAGCCCGGCGCCGGGCATGTGGTCCTCCATGAATGCCGACGCCGGGAGCAGTTCTATTCCGATTTCACGCAGTTTCTCGCCGACCGCGCCAAAGATGGTTTCCGCGTTGCGGATCTTCAGGCGCTTGAGCAGTGCGATCATCGCGGCGTCCGGGCGGACGCGAAAGAGGTGTGTCGGGGTTATCTGGCCGGCCATCACGCAGCGCTTCACGCCGCTCGCGCGCAGGGCCTCCATCATGCGTCCGAACTGCCCGATATAGAGCCAGGTCGTTTCGTCGGCGAGTCTTTCCAGGCGGCGTTCGGTTTCGCCGCGGAACGCGATCGCGACGAGGCGTTTGAGCCCGCGCCGTTTTGCCGACTCCGCGAGCAGGAGTGGGTATACCCCCTTGCCGGCGATGAGACCGAGGTTTTCCTCTGCATCCGGGTTCATGCGCCGCATTCTAAGCAAAACGCGGCGGTTGGGAAGCTTCGAAGCCGGCCGGCTGGCGCGTCACGCGCGGTCCAGCGCGGGGGAGAGTTTCCGCAGCGTATTGGCAACGTGTGATCCCTTCCAGAACACCGTGCCGCAGGACGGGCACGTGTAGAACGTGCTGTGCCGCAGGTACACCGCCGGGTGAACGCGGTCGCGGATGAGCGTCTTGTCCGCGATGTTGCGCAGGGCGACGTTGCATCGTATGCAGCGCGAGAACAGGCGCGCACCGGGATCGAGGCGCATTTTCTGAAGAAGCTGCGCAACTTGTTCAACCGGGTTCCCCGTCTCGAACAGCACGGCCGAGTCAGGAATGCCGTGCTGGTCCGCGAGCCGTCTGTTGCGTGTCAGGAATATGCGGTTTTCCCTGTTTGCGCGGTCAACGAGCTCACCGGTCGCCGCCCCGGCATCCCACTCGGCATCGTATCCCATCACCCGCAGGTATTTTCCAAGGCGCACAAGCATGCGGTCAACCATGAAGCGCGGCGCAGGCCCGGCGCGGCCGGGGGGCGCCGGTTCAGCCCCCTTCTTCAACCCGTCGAGGAAGGATTCCATGAATGCCCGTGCGAGCCCGTACGCGCCGGGGCTGGCGCTTTCGCGCGGGCCGGCCACGTTGAGGATGCCGATGTTCAGCTCGCGCGCCCACAGCAGCGCCAGCGTAACCGCCGTGTTCCGCCGGTCCAGCAGGTCCAAGACAAGGAACGGTCTGCCGAGGCGGTCCGCGGTCTCGACGGTAAGGGCGGTGCCGCCGGCGGGTTCTCCGCATGCGAGCACGAGAGTCGCGTCGCTGTCGCGTACGTTCCATCTTGTGCGTTCCGGGTACGCGGCCGTGGGGGTTTCCCGCAGCGGGTAGGAGGGTGGGATGACGCCGTCTTCGGCGAGGCGGCCGAGCGGGCACCAGCCTCCCACGGGCGCACCGCGCGAGACCGCTGCGTCAAGCGCCGCGCGGTCAACCCCGGTCTGTCCGCCGCTGACGATTCTGATCATTGCCCCGGATCCCTTCCCGTGCTGTCCGATCGTACTGCAAAGCGGGTCTTCGCGCACACGCCGTTTGCCGGGAATCCAGGCGCCGCAATAAGCTTGCTCGTTCCGGTGTGTTGCTGTTCGATACCAGCGTGGAAGGATGCGTGGGTGCGGGGCCGGTGCAGTTTTTGGTCTTCCCCGGGGGATTCAAGTGAATGCCGTCCATGGGAGCGCAGATGAGCGCATTCCGGATGACAGGTCTCTGCTGAAGGCCATCCGAAAGCAATTCGCGGTTCTGTCGTGGCGGATGGCCATGATGTGCGCCGTGCTTGGCGCGGGAATTGCGATTGCCGTGTTCTTCTATGTGCGCGACGAGATCAGCGCGGTCAGGCTAAATGTCGAAACCCAGCTCAGCGCGGTTGCCGATCTCAAGGCAAGACAGATATCGGAGTGGCGCAGCGAAAGAATCAACGATGCTCGTTTCTTTTCGAACGCCAGGTTCGTGGCCAAGGACATCCGGGCATTTCTTGACGACCCCTCGTCCGATAGCGCGAAGGTTGAGCTCATCCACTGGCTGACGCTCCTCAAGGGCGGCGACAGGTATGAGAGAGCATCGGTGTTCGATGCAGGCGGCAACCTGCTGTTGATGCTGCCTCAGGACGGCGACCCAACTGGCCCGGTGAAGAGCGGGCACGTTGCCGAAGTTCTGCGCGACAAGGCAATCCACTTCACCGACATTCATCGCGGCGATGAGGGGGATATTCACATGAACATCGCCTTCCCCATCATTGAGCCGGGCGGCGGGGAATCCGGACCCGGCGGAGGGCAGGGGGCTCTGATCGCGATTATCCTGCTGGAGCTCGATCCGGGGAGCTATCTGTATCCGCTCATCCAGGCCTGGCCTACGCCAAGCAGAACGGCCGAGACGCTTCTTGCGCGGCGCGAGGGCGACGAGGTGCTGTTTCTGAACGAGTTGCGGCACCGGCGCGGCGCGGCTTTGAGCCTCAGGTTGCCGGTCAGTGGCGAGATCTGCGCTGCCGCCAGAGGCGCGAGGGGCGAGTTTGGGCTTTCTCGCGGGCTTGACTACCGGGGAGTGCCCGTTCTCTCCGCCGTTCGGAAGGTGCCGAGGTCCCCGTGGTTCATTGTCTCGAAGATGGACGAGAAGGAGGCCTACGCGCCGATGAGGGAGCGGGCGCGGATGACCGGCCTGGCGGCCGCTGCGCTGGCGCTGGCGGCATGGATGGCCGTCGCGGCCGGATGGCGCGGCCGCAACGCGAAGCTTCTCAGGCGGGCGTTGAAGGCGGAGAAGGACAGGGCGGACGTGGCTGAGCGGCTTGTCCGGGTGGTTGAGACGGCCCCGGACGGAATTGTGATGCTGGATGGCGAAGGCCGCATCACTTTCGCCAACAGAACCGCGGAGAAGGTGCTCGGACTGAGCCGCGACGGCATAACGGCCAGGATTTACAACGATCCCGCATGGAAGATAGCGGCGATTGACGGCGGCCCGTTTTCTCCGGACGAACTGCCGTTCGCCCGTGTCATGGCCACTGGCCGGAGCGTGACCGGCGTCGAGCACGCCATCGAGCATCCGGATGGCAGGCGGGTGCTGCTGTCCATCAACGCGGGGCCGCTTATTGGCGAGGGCGGTTCGGTCGCGGGCGTGGTGGCGTCAGTGGCGGATATCACCGATCGCAAGAGGGTGGCGGAAGAGTTGAAGACAGTGGCGCGGGAATGGAGGGTTACCTTCGACGCAATGGGTGAAGCCATCTGCCTGCTTGCGCCGGACGGAACGATCCAGAGAGCAAACAAGGCCTTCAGGAAGCTCGTTGGCGTGTCGTGGGAAGCTCTGATCGGCAGGAACTGCCACCGACTGTTGCACGGCGAGGCTCCGCCGGCCGACTGTCCGATGGTCCGGGCGCTTGCGTCGAAGCACCGTGAGACGGCGGTGATGCCCTTGGGGGACAGGTGGTTTAAGGTCACCGCGGATCCGGTCACGGGAGATTCCGGGGAGATACTGAGCATAGTCCACACCATGGAGGATATGACGGTCCGCAGATCCATCGAAGAACGGCAGACCATGCTTACTGCCGCGGTTGAGCAGGCTGCCGAGAGCGTTGTGATAACGGATCCGCACGGCACGATTCTGTATGTCAACCCGGCGTTCGAGCGCGTCACCGGGTACTCAAGGAAGGAAGCGCAGGGGAAGAATCCGAGGATTCTCAAGAGCGGCAGGCAGGATGCCGCCTTCTACGAGAAGATGTGGGCTGCGATAGCGGGCGGAGACGTGTGGAGCGGCCGATTCGTCAATAGGCGGAAAGATGGCTCGCTTTACGACGAGGAGGCCGTCATTTCGCCCATCAGGGACGCTTCAGGGGCGATCGTAAGCTTCGTTGGCGTGAAACGCGATGTCACCGAGGAAATGGCCGCGGAAGCTTCCCTTCGCGACAGCGAGGAGCGTTACAGAGCGCTCTTCGAGAGTTCCGGTGACGCTATCATGACGCTTGTTCCGCCGGACTGGAATTTCTCCAGCGTCAATCCGGCGACGTTGAAGGTCTTCGGCGTCGCAGAGGCGTCGGAGCTTGTCGGGAAATCGCCCAAACGGTTTGTTTCCCGGATGCAGCCGGACGGCCGGTTGTCCGAAGGCGAGTTCGATGAAGTGATACGAATGGCGCTCGATGAGGGCTCGCGCAGTGTTGAGTGGCTCTGCATGAGACGGGATGGCGCGACCTTCCCGGCCCTTGTCTCTCTTGTCAGAATGAGCATTGGCGGCAGGATTCTCCTGCAGGCCACGGTCAGAGATGTCACCGGAGAGAAGCTGGCCGAGCAGCAGAGACAACAGACTCAGCGGCTGCAGAGCCTTGGAACGCTTGCCGGCGGCATCGCTCACGACCTGAACAACATTCTCACGCCGATACTGATGGGGGCCCAGGTTCTGCGTGATGCGCAGCTCACGGACGAGCAGCGCGAGGTCGTCTCGATGATGGATGCGTCCGCGAAGCGCGGGGCCGGCGTGATAGGGCAGATACTCACGTTTGCCAGGGGAAGCGAAGGCACGCGAGGCGCGCTTCAGTCGCGACACCTGATCAACGAGGTGCTCGCCATGGTCAAGGAGACGTTTCCCCGCTCGATAGCAGTCAGGCAGGACCTTGACCAGATGCTCTGGCCGGTGATCGGCAATTCGACGCAGCTTCACCAGGTGCTCCTCAACCTTCTCATTAACGCTCGCGATGCCATGCCCGACGGCGGGACGCTCGACGTCAGGGCCGTGAACCGCCGGTTGGACGAGGATGGCGCGATATCCGCGGGGCTCGAGCGTGCAGGGCCATACGTGGTGTGGATCGTGAAGGATACCGGGCTGGGGATCAGTCCCGAGGTCATGCCGAGGATATTCGATCCGTTCTTCACCACGAAGGAGCCGGGGAAAGGAACCGGCCTGGGGTTGTCCACCGTGCACGGGATAGTCAAGGCGCACGAGGGTGCAATCCGGGTTGAGAGCGCGGTCGGGACAGGCACGACTTTCGAAGTGCTGCTGCCGGCGCAGGAAGGTCCGGAGGATGTTGGCGACGGCAAATCCGCCGAGCCATCGGCAGGCAGGGGCGAACTTGTGCTGGTTGTTGACGACGAGCCGAGCGTGCGCCGGACCATCCAGATGTTTCTTGAGGCCGGCGGCTACCGCGTGGTTACGGGCGCGAGCGGGGTTGACGCCGTCGCCGTTTGTGCTGAGAAGCGCGATGCTGTCAAAGTCATCGTTCTTGACGCAATGATGCCTGAAATGGGGGGCGAAGCCGCTTTGCGCGTGATACGGAAGATGATGCCCCGGATTCCGGTGGTGGCGATGAGCGGACTGACCGAAGGATTCGCGCTCAACGAAGACGACGTCACGCTGTTTCTCGAGAAGCCGTTCGGCAGGGCCGAACTCCTTGCCGCCCTGCGCGCGCTGTTGGACAAGACCACCGCCTGACCGTGAGCGGGCGGGGCATGCAGGACGCGGCGCCGCGCTCGACAGGGTCATGGTGAAACTTGATTGACGCGCCTGCGCGGCGGGCGGCGGGCGCGGATGGTTGCGCCGAAGCGGAAGGGCTTGTCTTTGCCGGAATCGGGCGTCTATAGTCGGACTCCACGGAGGGACGGTTGAGGTGCCAATGAAAAAGAAAGCGGCGGCTGGGAAAAAGAACCTGATTGCGGATCTCAAGGGGCGCAGTCTTCTCACGTTGAACGACCTGAGTGACGATGAAATGCTCGGGCTTATCGAGCTTGCGCGCGAGTTGAAGAAGCGGCGCGCCTCCGGTGTGCGAGGCGGGCTGCTCGAAGGCAGGCACGTGGCGCTCATCTTCGAGAAGATGTCCACCCGCACCCGCTGCGCGGCGAGCGTGGCGGCGGCGGACGAGGGCGCGACAGCCGATTACCTTTCGTCCAAGGAAATACACTTCGGGAAGAAGGAATCCGTGCGCGACACCGCGCGCGTGCTGGGGCGGATGTTCGACGGGATCCTGTTCCGCGGCTTTGCGCAGTCGGTGGTTGAGGAGCTTGCGAAGCACTCGGGAATCCCGGTGTGGAACGGGCTGACCGACGACTCGCACCCGACACAGGTTCTCGCGGACCTGATGACGATCCAGGAGCATTTCGGGAAGCTTGCCGGGCTGAAGGTTGTTTACATGGGGGACGGGCGCAACAACGTTGCGACGTCGCTGATGCTCGGCTGCGCGAAGGCCGGAATGGACTTCGTCAACTGCGCCCCGCCCGAGCTTGAACCGTCGAAGAAGGCGACTTCTGCCGCCGCCGGCGAAGCGAAACGCACCGGCGGGAGCGTTCGCGTGGAGCACGACCCGCTTACCGCGGTCAAGGGCGCAAACGTCGTCTACACGGACGTATGGGTTTCCATGGGCGAGGAGGCGCAGTTTGACGAACGTCTCCGCCTGCTGCGCCCTTACCAGGTGAACATGAACCTCATGCGCGCCACGGGCAACGTAAAGTCCGGCAAGGTGATATTCCTGCACTGCCTGCCCGCGTTCCACGACAACGAGACGGATCTGACGCGCGAGCTGGGCCCGCTGGAGGTGACCGACGACGTGTTCGAGGCGCCGTTCTCGCTGGTGTTCGACGAAGCGGAGAACAGGATGCACACGATAAAGGCGTTGTTTGTCGCCACGCTCTGACCTGGGGCGGGGAGGGGTGCCATGCCGTTAAGAGATGTTTCGTGGGAGGAGTTCTCCGGCCTGTCGCTCGACGGGAAGGCGCGGGCGCTGAATTCGAAGGGGCGGCTCTTCCACGTTCTTTACGCCCAGCAGTTCGGAAGGAAGGAGCTGGACGACCTTGGCGCGCTGGCGACGCAGATAAGGTTCCTGGCCAAGTCCGATGACGGCGCCCGTTTCCTGCTGGGCCTGTTGCCGCACCGCCGGGCGATGCTCTACTTCACGCAGCCGAGCACCCGGACTTTCCTTTCCTTCTGCGCGGCGTGCGAGGTGCTTGGAATGTCGCTCGGCGAGGTGCGCGACACTTCCACGTCGAGCGAATTCAAGGGCGAATCGCAGGAGGATTCCGTCCGTACGTTCAGCTCGTACTTCGATCTCATCGTGATGCGTTCGAAGATAGGCGGGCTGGCGGAACGGATGGCGTGGACGCTTTCGAACTCCGAGAGACCGGTGCCGATCATCAATGCCGGGTCCGGCCGCGACCAGCATCCGACCCAGGCTCTACTGGACATCTACACGCTGCAGCGCAGCTTCGAACGGCGCGGCGGGATTGACGGCAAGCGGATCGTGTTCGTGGGCGACCTGGCCCGCGGGCGCACGGTGCGTTCGCTTTCGTGCCTTCTGGCCAACTACCGCGGAGTCCGGATGGTGTTTGTTGCGCCGGACCAGCTTCAGATCGGGCGCGACATACTGGAGCAACTCGAGGCGCGGGGAGTCTCCTACGAGCTGTCCGCGGATTTTGCCGCCGCAATCCCGGACGCAGACGCGATCTACATGACGCGCATCCAGGACGAGTGGGACAAGGAGCAGGGTGAGAGTGCCAGGATAGACACGTCCAGCTACTGTTTCACCGAAGCTGACCTCGCCCGTCTCGGGAAGGAAGCGGTACTCATGCACCCGATGCCGCGGCGGAACGAGATGGCGGCCGGCGTTGACAGGGATCCCCGCGCGGTCTACTGGCGGCAGATGCGCAACGGCATGTGGATCCGCAGCGCCCTGATCGCGGTGCAGTTCGGCATTGCCGAAGTCATCCGGAACCGGGCCTCGGAAACCGGGGTCAAGGTTCCATGAAGATTTCCGCGGCGCAGGGCGTCGGCGGCGCGGTCTGCCTGATGCTGCTTCTCTCGGCAGGTTGCGTCACGGTCCCGGCCACTCTCGACGGCGGCCCGATCGTCAGCCGCCTGACCACGCTCGACGGGGCGACGCGCGTGCGCGCGCTGGGCCCGGTCTATGAGAAGACCATTGCGCCGGGCGGGGACTCGTTCTTTGCCGTGCGTCCCTTGTACAGCGAACTGCGCGAGCCGGGGCGCGACAGGCGGCTGCGCGAGTACGCGTGGCCGGTTGGGAGTGTGAAAGATTTCCTGGGTGAGCGTTACTGGCGGTTCGGGGTCGCCTACGGGCTGGACAAGGACATCCACGACGCATCATCGCGCTACCAGTACGTGCTGTTTCCGCTTGTCGTGGGCGGGCGGGACGGCGGCGGCAGGCGTTACTTCGCCTTTGTGCCGTTCGGCGGAGAGATGCGCGATTTCGCCGGGCTTGACCGGATCACCTTCTGCATGTTCCCGCTCTATGTTTCCACCCGCAAGGGGGACCTGAAGTCGAGCAGCTGGCTCTGGCCCGTATTCTCCAGGACGCGCGGCGAAGGGCAGGACCGGTTTCGCGTGTTCCCGTTCTACGGAAGGTCCGTGAACAGTGGGCGTTGGGAGAAGCGTTTCGTCATGTGGCCGTTCTGGAGCAGTGTCCGGTACGACTATCCCGGCGACAAGGGCGGCGGATTCATATTCTTTCCGTTCCTTGCCCACATCAAGACCGAGCGGCAGAACATGTGGATGGCCGTTCCGCCTTTCTTTCAGTGGGGCAGCGGGGATGGTGGAAAATACTCCAAGTTCACCGCGGCCTGGCCGATCGTTCAGAAAGTGCGCGGGCCGGTGAAGAAGACGTATTTCTTCCCGCTGTGGGGGAAGAAGGAAGCGGGCAGGGACAGGAGCTGGTTTGTGCTCTGGCCCGTGGTTGAGAAGCGGCAGACCACGCGCAGCGACTACCGGTCTGACCAGTTCAGGATAGCGCCGGTCCTCAGCATCAAGACGCAGCGCGCATGGGCCGATGAGAAGGCGGGAATTGTCGCCGAACCGCCGGTCGGCAGATACGTGCGGATCTGGCCGCTCGTTTCGTACTCGCGGCAGCGTGACGCGGCGACCGTGCGGGTGCTCGACGCGTGGCCGGGGGCGCAGGTCGGCCCTTCGGAGCGGAACTGGGCCCCGTTCTGGACAGTCTACACGCACGAGCGGCGGGGAGAAGCGCGCGAGGACGAGGCGTTCTGGGGGCTGTTCCGGTTCCGTCGCGGCGGGAATGTCACGGACACGACGGTCTTTCCCCTGTTCCGGTATTTCCGTGACCGGGCCGCGGACCGTGTCGAGTGGACGGTCCTGTGCGGCATGTTCGGCGGCCGGCGTGAGGGTTTGCAACGCCGGATGCGTCTGTTATTCTTGCCGGTACCGCTGCCGCCGGCGGATGATCAGGGATTGCAAGATGATAACCCGTGAACCAGTAGCATATCCTTCCCCGCGCAACGCGGTCGGCGCGCTTGGCCGCAAGCTGATGCTGCTGTGCCGGCAGGTCGGGATGGCGTCTGTACTTCTCGCCCGCGGCGTGATTGCCGCGCGGCACATGCTTCATCCCAGATCGCGGCGCGAGATCGTGCGCCAGATGTACGTTGCCGGCATCCGCAGCCTGGGAGTCATCACCGTGGTCGCCGTTTTCACCGGCATGATTCTCGCGCTGCAGACCGGCATTGAGCTGCGGCGGTTCAACCAGGAGGTCAACATCGGCACGGCGGTCATGGTCTCGATGCTGCGGGAGATGGGGCCTTTCATGACAGGGCTGATTCTCGCGGCCTGCGTGGGCTCGGCGATGGCGGCGCAGATAGGGACGATGGCGGTGTCGGAGGAGGTTGCGGCCCTGGAGATCATGTCGATCGACCCGGTCCGGTTTCTTTTCATGCCGCGGCTGGCGTCGATGGCGGTGATGACGCCGCTGCTGGCTTTCTACACGTGCGTGATGGGCGTACTCGGCGGGGGAATCGTGGGAAGCACCCAGCTCGGGGTGGCGTGGGGCGCATACATAGACAATGCCACCCGCTATGCCGAGGTGAAAGACCTGTACGTCGGCTTGCTGAAGGCCTTCCTTTTCGGCGTGATCATCGCGACCGTCTCCTGCTACCAGGGCTTCACGACGACGCAGGGGGCGGTTGGCGTCGGCATGTCCACGCGCCAGTCCGTGATAGTTTCGTTCCTGCTGGTGCTGATAGTCGGGTACTTCGTGACGAGGCTTTTCTACGTCTGATGATAGCGTTTGAAAACGTGACCAAGACACTTGGCGGGCGCAAGGTGCTCGACGGCCTGAGTGTCGAGATCGGGCGCGGCGAGACGTTCGTGATAGTCGGCCCGTCGGGTGTCGGCAAGAGCGTAACGCTGAAGCACATGGTGCGGCTGATGACTCCGGACGAAGGGCGGGTGGTTGTGGACGGACGCGACACCGCCGAGGCGGGCGGGGCGGAGATGGAGAAGATCCGCGAGCGGTTCGGCTACCTGTTCCAGGGCGGCGCCCTGCTCGAGTGGCTGACCGTGTGGGAGAACGTGGCGCTGCCGCTGCGCGAGAAGACGCGGATGGGCGAAGATGAGATCGAGGAGCGGGTGAATCGCATGCTTGCGCTTGTCGAGCTGCAGAAGGACGGGGAAAAGAGGCCGTCGGAGATATCCGGCGGCATGCGGAAGCGCGCCGGGCTCGCGCGGGCGATCGTGCGCAGCCCGGAGATCGTTCTCTACGACGAACCCACGTCCGGGCTCGATCCGGTCTCGTCCCGCAACATAGACGGGTTGATCCGCGACATGCGCGCCAAGATGAACGTCACCGGCGTGGTCGTTACCCACGACATGCACAGCGCCCTGTCGATCGGCACGCGGATAGCCATGCTGCACGGGGGACAGTTCATCGAGGTGGCCTCGCCCGAAGAGTTCGTCAATTCCGGCAAGGAAGAGGTCCAGCGGTTTCTTGAGGCCCAGTTCATAACCAGGAAAGGGGACTGGGAGAAGGGACGGGAATGAAACAGAAACACATAGAGCGCGAGCTTGCGATGGAACTCGCCGTCGGGGCGTTCATGGTTGCCGCGATGGTCGGGATGTTCTTCTTCACGGTTGTCCTGTCGAGGGACGTGTGGTTTTCGAAGAAGTACGCCATGCAGGTGCGTTTCGACCAGGTGATGGGACTGCAGGACGGCGACAACGTCGTCGTGCGCGGCATGCCGGTCGGCAAGATCAAGACGCTCGAATTGCGCGCCGACGGTGTCTATGTGACCGCCTCGCTTGATGAGCCGGTCGAGATGCGGGACGGGTACAGCATACAGGTCGTGAACACGTCCATGCTCGGCGGACGGCACATGGCGGTGGAGCAGGGCCCGTCGGCCGCCGCCATTCTCCCGCCTGACACCATGTTCAGCGGCCAGGTTCCGCGAGACCTCATGTCCGACGCCGCGGAGGCCGTCTACGCCATGAAGCAGGGGCTTGTCGAAGGCGGCGTGATAACGAATCTCCAGGGCGCCGCCCGGGAGATGCGCGAGATCGCCGCGCGGCTGAATGCCGGCGAGGGCACGCTCGGCAAACTCCTTTCTTCCGACGACCAGTTGTACCGCGACCTTTCCGCCGCCGTGGCCTCGCTGCGCGAGATAACCGGCCGGCTGGAGAGCGGCGAAGGCACGCTGGGCAAGCTGCTTTCGACGGACGACCGGGTCTACCAGGACCTCTCGGCGCTGACGGCTTCGCTGCGGACCATGGCTGACGACATGCGGGCGGGCAAGGGCACGATGGGCAGGCTTTTCGGCGACGAGAGTCTCTACGTGGAATTGATGAAGGCAATAACCGAGTTGCGCGGCTGGATAGACGACTCCCGCGAGACGTCGCCGGTGGTCAACTTCTCAACGATCTTCTTCGGCGCATTCTGACATGGAACAGCCGCTTGTCAGCCTCCGCGACGTGCATCGCAGCTATGACGGCGGCCATATCTCCGCGCTGCGCGGCGTGACGCTGGACATAGTGCCGGGCGAACGGGCCGCGATCGTCGGTCCCAGCGGAAGCGGGAAATCCACGCTGCTCAACATGCTCAGCGGCATAGACCGTCCCACGTCCGGCAGGGTTCTCTTCAAAGGCCGGGAACCGGCTTCGGGCCGTGAATGGGCGGCGATCCGCGCGCGGCAGATAGGGTTTGTCTTCCAGGACTTCAGTCTCCTGCCGGTTTTCAGCGCCGCCGAGAATGTGCAGATCCCGATGTTCGGAGTGGTGCGGTCGGCGGCGGAGAGAAAGCGGCGGGCCGAGGACCTTCTGCGGCGCGTGGGGCTTGGAGGCCGGATGACCCACAAGCCGTCGGAGCTTTCAGGCGGCGAGCGGCAGCGTGTCGCGATAGCCCGCAGCCTGGCCAACTCTCCCGCGCTGATCCTGGCGGATGAGCCCACGGGCAACCTGGATTCCAGGACGTCGGGAGAGATCCTTGACCTGCTCGATGAGATACGGGCCGAGGCGCGCGCGGCGCTGGTCATTGTGACCCATGACCCGGCGGTCTCGTCGAGGGCCGGGCGTGTTGTCCACATCCTGGACGGCGCAGTCGTGCGCGGGCAGGGCCGGCAGTAAGGGAAGAAGGATGCGTTTCATCAACATGCCTGCCAGGAACCTGGCGAGACGGCCGCTGCGCTCGGCGCTCACCGCGCTTGGGATAGGCATCGCCATCTCCAGCTTCATCGCGCTGGTGAGTCTGTCGCGCGGCGTGGAGAACGCCTGGGTGCGCAGCCTTGACGAGCGCGGCATACACATGCTTGCCGTTTCGCGCGACGCGGTGGAGGTCCTGACCGCCACGATTGATGAGAACTTGGGCGACGCGATCAGGACCGACCCGGCCGTTGCGGATGCCGCGGGAGAGCTCGTGAACGTCGTGAGGCTCGAAGACGACGTGCACGTGATAATGCGCGGCTGGGCCGAGGGTTCGTTCCTTTGGGAGTCGCTCCGGATGGAGGAAGGGCGGATTCCCGGCGAGGGTGATGTGACGGGCGTTGTTGTCGGCAGCGCCCTGAGCACGGTGATGGGGCTTAGGGTGGGAGACCCGGTGGAGTTTGCGGAGACGACCTTCAAAGTCGTCGGGATCGCGGCCTCCGCCGGGGTGATGAACGACAGCGCGCTGATAATGAAGCTCGACACTCTGCAGAAAGTGTTCGACCGCGGGAACAGGGTGACGGAATTCGCGCTTCGTCTGAAGGGAACGCAGTCCGCTGAAACGGTGGAAGCGGCAAAGCGGCGCCTGCAGGAGGCGCATCCGAACCTGTCGTTCATCGTCACCCGCGACATTGCCGACAACAACGATGTGCTGCGCGTATTTCGCGCCACGGCCTGGAGCATTTCCGCGGTGGCCCTGGTATCGGCCCTGGTGGTGGTTCTGAACACGCTACTCATGTCCGTAACCGAGCGGACGAGGGAGATAGGGGTTCTCACCGCGCTCGGCTGGAGTTCGGAGCGGGTTCTGTTCATGATCGTAACCGAGGGGCTTATTCTTTCGATCGTCGGCGGCGTGGTCGGAGCCGCCGTTGGCACCAGCGGCGCGAGGTGGATAGCCGCGTTCCCTAAACTGCGCGGGCTGTGCGAGGTGGTCATCACGTGGCGCAACGTCGCGGAGACGGGCGCGGCCCTGCTGTTGCTCGGCGGCATCGGCAGCCTCTATCCGGCGCTGCGCGCCGTGAGCCTGAAGCCAACCGATGCGCTCAAGCATGAATAGACTCGGCATTGCCGCGTCGGCGCTGATCGCCCTTGCGGCCGCGGCGGCGCCGGAAGAGGTGTCGCTGGCGGCGCGGCCGGCGACAAACGACTTCGAACGTTCTCTCGAAACCTGCGTGCGGGACCTGTACCGCGACGCGGCGTCGGAGGACATTGAAGTGCGCCGCTCGGCTTTTCTGCGCGTGATGGCCGGCCGCGACGACCTGAAAGCTGTTTTCGGGGAGGATTCGGAACTCGTCTGGCCTCGCCTCGGGCCGCGCCTGGAGGAGGTTCTCGGAGAAGCCCCGCGAATGGAAGGGCTTTCCAGGCGCAGGGGTTATCTCGACAACATCCTCACCGTTGTCGAGCTTGTCGACCTGCGGCTGGACCCGCGCTGCGCCGCGCTGGCGGCGATGATCCCGGCGGATATCCCGGCTTACCGCGTCGTCACGCACAGGAAGGCCGGCGTGATAGTCGCCGAATCCGGGCCTTACATGCATGTCGGCGGCCGATGGCTGTGGATGCCCGGCGCGGAGCTTGCGCCCCGCATAGTGCGTTATCTGAAGAAACGCGGCGGAAACGGCGCAGTGTCGCCGGACGAAGAATCCGGCGCGGCGGAAGAGAACGCTCAGGACCTGTAGTTGGGAGCCTCGCGCGTGATTTTCACGTCGTGCGGGTGCGACTCGTGCAGGCCTGCCATGGACACCCTGAACAGCTTTCCGCGTTCCCGCAGTTCCTGTATGGTCCTGCAGCCGCAGTAGCCCATTGCCGAACGCAGGCCACCGCAGAACTGGGTCATAACCTTCTCGACGCTGCCGGAATGCGGGACTATCCCCTCGATGCCCTGGGGCACGAGCTTGTCTTCCGAAACGTCGCCCTGCATGTAGCGCTCGCGGCTGCCCGCCGCTTCCTTCATCGCCGCGACGCTGCCCATGCCGCGGTAGATCACGTACTGGCGCCCTTCGTGGATGATCTTTTCGCCCGGGCTCTCGTCGGTGCGCGCGAGCACGGAACCGAGCATTACCGTGTCGGCACCGGCGACGATCGCTTTCGGCACATCGCCGGAGTGGCGTATGCCGCCGTCGGCGATTACCGGGACAGTTCCCTCCAGCACCTTCGCGCACTGGTAGACGGCCGAGACCTGCGGGATTCCCACGCCGCAGACGATGCGCGTCGTGCAGATCGAGCCCGGGCCTATGCCCACCTTGACGGCGTCAGCGCCGGCGTCGCGCAGGTGCAGCGCGCCCTCCGCCGTGGCGACGTTGCCGGCGACGACATCGATCTCGGCGAAACGCTTCTTCAGCCAGCGCACCATTTCGATGATGCCCTTCGAGTCGCCGTGCGCGCTGTCAACGCAGATGACGTCGACGCCTTCCGCCGCAAGCGCTTCGGAGCGCTGGTGATCGCCGGCGCTGACCGCGGCGGCAACGCGCAGGCGGTATTTGGAATCGCGGTTGCACTGCGGCTGCTCGTTTTCGACCAGGCTCTTCACGTCGGAGAAACTGTAAAGTCCGACCAGCTTGCCCTCCTTATCCACAAGGGGGAGCTTTCCGATCTTGTTCTGCATCATGATTTCGTACGACTGCTCCAGAGACGTGTCCGGGGGCGCTGTGATGACGCGGGAGGTCATCACTTCGGACACCGACGCCGTGGGCGGCTTGCGCGAGTAGCGCAGGTCGGTGGCCGACAGAATGCCGACGAGCCGGCCGGAGTCGTCCACGATCGGGAACCCGCTGAAGGAGAAGCCCTTTTCGGCCTTGCGCAGCCGAACGCGTTCGAGCGTATCGCCGCGCTTGAAGACGATCGGGTCGCGGATAAGGCCGTGAAGGTGGTGCTTGACCATGCCCACCTGCTTTGCCTGTTTCTCGGGGGAAAGGTTCTTGTGGATCACGCCGATGCCGCCCTGCATTGCCATGGCGATCGCCATGGGCGCTTCAGTCACGGTGTCCATGGCGGCGCTGACGAACGGCATGTTGACGGTGATCCTGCTTGTGAGGCGGCTGGAGATGACGGCGTCGGCCGGAAGAAAGTCGGCATACTGTGTGAGGAGTGTCACGTCATCGAAGGTCAGCCCCTCCCACGGGAATTGATGCATGAAAGCATCCACATGCGGATTCATGGTCTCGCAATCCTTTCTGCCGCCTTCCCGCGGCAACGTCTGTTGCCCAAGGGCTTTTAGCCAACGGCCGACCGTTCAGTCAAGCCTCGGTTTTCCGGGCGCCTCCGGGTGTGTGGGGCAGTTTTCAAGCCGCGAATAGCGGGTCGATGTTCAGGCCTGCCGCAGGGCTTGAGTCCTTCAGGCTTGTGGCATGGGGCATGTCCGGGAATACTGGGCCGCGTGAAAAGGGTGCTCATTACCGGCGGGGCGGGTTTCGTCGGGTCTTCGCTTGCATTGCGGATCCGCGCCGGGCATCCGGACGCCGAAATTCTTGCGCTCGACAACCTGTACAGGCGCGGGTCGGAGTTGAACCGCGACCGTATTGTCGGGCGCGGGGTCACTTTTGTCATGGGCGACGTGCGTGACAGGTCGGCCTTCGGTATGGCGCCGTGCGATCTGGTGATTGACGCGGCTGCCGAGCCCTCGGTCACTGCCGGCCGGGCGGGCGATGCCCGGTATGTGGTGGACACGAATCTGGGGGGCACGCTCAACGTGCTGGAAGCGGCGCGGGAATGGGGCGCGGCGGTTCTGTTCATTTCGACCAGCCGGGTTTATCCGGTGGAGCTTCTGCGCCGGATAAAGCTGGACCGTGCGAAGAACAGGTTCGAGATCGCCGGGGAGCAGGAAATGCCCGGCGCGGGGCCGGAAGGCATTTCGGAAGAGTTCCCGCTCGACGGGGCGCGTACCCTGTACGGTGCGACGAAGTTCGCCTCGGAAGTCATGGTGAGCGAATACGCCGCCCATTTCGGTCTGAAGACGCTGATTGACCGGTGCGGCGTGATTGCCGGCCCGTGGCAGATGGCGCGCGCGGATCAGGGCGTCACGACGCTGTGGGTCGCCGCCCACCACTACGGACTGCCGCTGAACTACATCGGCTACGGCGGGTTCCAGGTGAGGGACATGCTGCACGTTGATGACCTGGGCGATCTGGTTCTCGCGCAACTGCGCTGCCTGGACCGGTGGGACGGAGGCGTCTGGAACGTTGGCGGCGGCCGGGCTGTCAGCGCATCGCTGCGGGAGCTGACTGTTCAGGCCAGGGCGGCCACGGGCAGGGAACTGTCTGTGGGCGAAGACCCCGCGGTACGCGAGGGCGACATCCCGGTTTACATTACCGACGCACGCAGGGCCATGGCCGAATGGGCGTGGCGTCCCGAGCGTTCGGTCGGTCGGATCATGGATGATATCGCTTGTTGGCTGAAGGACAACGGCGATAGACTCCGGCCGATACTCGCGGGGGAGGTCAATCGGTGAGCGTTGTGTTTGTAACGGGCTCGTGCGGTTTGGTCGGCTCGGAATCGGCGCGTTTCTATCTCGATAAGGGCTGGACAGTCGTCGGTATAGACAACGACATGCGCGCGGCGTTCTTCGGCGCCGAGGCCTCCACGGCCGCCCAGCGCGCGAGGCTGGAATCGGACTACGCCTCGTACATTCACGCCGGCGCCGATATCCGTGACTCGGCGGCCATCGACGGACTGTTTGCCGAGTACGGGAAGGCCATCGAACTGGTTGTCCACACCGCGGCGCAGCCGTCGCATGACTGGGCTGCATCGGACCCCGTGACGGATTTCACCGTGAACGCGAACGGAACATCCGTCATGCTCGAGGCAACCCGCAAGTTCGCCCCAGGGGCCGTGTTCATTTTCACGTCGACCAACAAGGTTTACGGCGACACGCCGAACCGTCTGCCGCTTGTAGAGCTGGAGACCAGATGGGAGCTGGACGAATCGCATCCATACCATGAGCACGGCATCGACGAGACAATGTCCATTGACGGGACAAAGCACAGTCTCTTCGGCGCTTCAAAGGTGGCCGCCGACGTGCTGGTCCAGGAGTACGGCCGGTACTTCGGCATGAAGACCGGCGTGTTCCGCGGCGGGTGTCTCACCGGGCCGGCGCATGCCGGGACCGAGCTGCACGGGTTTCTTTCCTACCTCATGAAATGCGCGGTGGGCGGGCGCGAATACCGTGTCTTCGGGTACGGCGGCAAGCAGGTGCGCGACAACATACACAGCGCGGACCTTGTGGCCGCTTTCGACGAGTTCCGGCGCGATCCCAGGCCCGGCGAGGTCTACAACATGGGCGGCAGCCGTTTCAGCAACTGTTCGATGAAGGAGGCCATCTCGATCTGCGAAGAGCTGGCCGAGCGGAAAATGAAGTTGGCCTACGTGGAGCAGAACAGGATAGGCGACCATATCTGGTGGATCAGCAGCGTCGAGAAATTCAAGTCGCACTATCCCGGCTGGAGGCTCACGCGGGACGTCAGGGCAATCCTGGGCGAGATCTACGCCGCCGTGTCGTAGCCGGGGAATCGAACGGCGGCTTCGCCGCTGGAATGGGAGGAAGCGGTATGGAGGACTACATCGCTCACCCGACTGCGTGCGTGGACGAAGGGGCGAAGGTCGGGCGGAACACCAGGATATGGCATTTCTGCCATGTCTCCCGCGGGGCCGTGATAGGCGACGACTGCGTGCTGGGTCAGAACGTCTTTGTCGCGGACGAAGCGGTGATCGGCAGCCGCGTCAAAATACAGAACAACGTTTCCGTCTACGGAGGGACGATCGTCGAGGACGACGTCTTCCTCGGGCCGTCATGCGTCCTGACGAACGTCTCCAATCCGCGTGCGCAGATCAGCCGCCGCTCCCTCTACGAGCGCACTCTTATTCGTCGTGGCGCGACGCTCGGGGCGAATGCAACGATCGTATGCGGGATAGAGATCGGCCGGTACGCCTTCATCGCGGCCGGGGCGGTGGTTACGCGGAACGTAGCCGACTACGCGCTCGTCGTGGGCGTGCCGGGCAGGCAGGACGGATGGATGAGCCGTCACGGTCAGCGGCTGGGAGAACCCGACAACGACGGTTTCATGGTGTGTCCTGAAAGCGGCTACCGTTACAGGGAAACATCGCCGGGAGTTCTCAGGTGCGTTGACATTGACGAGGACGCTGATTTGCCTGAATCGCACCGGACAGGAGTGAAGCCATACGGATCGTTCCGGAAGACCGGCTGAACCATGCCACAAAGCGTCCGCAAACACCGCGAAACGCAGCGGGCGCGCCGCTTGCCGCGGCTTCCCGGTCCGTTCACGTTGGCCGTTGCCGCCGCAGTCGCCGCGCATTTCTGCCTCGCGCTCTACGCCGGGCACCTTAACGGAAGGGCGCTGTGGTGCGACGAGATACTCCGCGTCTGGGCGCAGCAGATGTCCCTGCGCGACCTGCTGCGTTGCGAGCATATCCGCCAGTTCTGCACGCAGTCGCCCATGGCCTACTTTGTCCAGCGCCCGTTCGTTAGCGCCTTCGGGCGGGAGGCGGGCGGGATTGCCGCCTCGGCGGCGTTTGGCGCGGCGCTGCTGGCTGTCGCCGCCTGCGTCGCGCGCAGGCGGCTCGGGCCCACCGCCGGATGGCTCGCTCTGCTGCTGGGTGGCACGCAGCCGCTGCTGCTCTACTACTCGTCCGAACTGGCCCTCTACATAATCTGGGCGGCGGCGAGCGGCGGCGCCTTCGCGTTCGTCTCCGAAGCGATGGAAGACCCGGGCAGGCGGCGCGGCTTCCTTTTCAACCTGGGCGCGGCGCTCTGCGTGTTCGGCATGGTCTCTTTCCATTTCTCCGGCGTGTTCGTGTGGATGGCGCTCGCCGCGGCCTGGGCGGTTGCGCTGGCGCCGCCTGCCTTCCCGGGCATGTGGCGCGGATGGGCGCGGTGGGCGCTGGTGATGGCGCCGCCGATGGCGCTTGCGGCGCCGGTCTATGCGAAGGCGCAGGCGGTGCAGTCGCACCTTGGCTCGCGCGAGATTGACTGGGCGCTGCTTCCTGCGGCGATGCGCGATGCGCTGTGGTACCTGTCCGACAACCTGCATGTCCTTGCCGGCGGCGACCCGGCGCGGGTCGGGCTTGCGCTCCTGCTGGCGGGGTTCGGAATTTACGCATGGGCAGGGACGGGCCGCGCGCGACGCGGCAGGCTGGCGTGGTTGACGGCTGCGCTGCTGGCCGTCGCGCTCTTCCGCATGTACACCCGGCTGCGCGGGACCGGGCCGCCGGTCATCTCCTACCACCTCTATGCGTGGGCGCCGGTGATAGTCGCCCAGTCCGCCGCGGCGGCCTGGTTGTTTTCGCCGCGTCGGCGCGGGTGGGTCCGCGTGGCCGGCGCGGTGGCGCTTGCCTGTCTTGTCAGCTCGAACGCCTTCTCGCTGTACGTGGTTGCCAGGGCGCCGGGCAGGTCGCATCCCTACAAGGCAATAGGCGCGGCCGTCGCCGACCTGGGCGAGAACCGGGTGGTCGTCAGCCCCAACCAGTATGTGACGCGGTTCCTCGGGACTTACTACAGCGTGCCGCGCGGCGGAATCGTGACCTATCCGTGCTACTGGGAGGAAGGCGAGGAGGAGCGGATCGGGGGCATGAGGCGGATATGGGGCCTGGTGCCCGACGCAGTGGCGTTCATCTCGCACAGGACTTTGTGGAATGAATTCGACAAGGCCGGCGTCTACGCGCCCACGGTACGATCCTTCGAGTATCCGGTGTGCCAGCGGATCGGGTTCGCGTTCCTCGGGTACACGTCCCGCTTCGTGCCCGGGGAGGAATCCTTCATCGCCTACGCGACGCGCCGGGACCTCGAGATCCGTGCCGCATCGACCGGCGCGCCGGTGTCGCTGCCGGTTCCGCCCTTCGCCCTGGCGCTGCAACGGGACGCGAATGCCGCCGCAAGTCCGTTGCTGGTTGGCGAGACTTTCGTGTTCGACGTGTTCGCGCCCGCAGCCGGAAGCCACATCCTGTCGGTGGACATCTTCGCTTACGGGAGCAAACGTATTCTCGTCTCCGTGCCGCCGGCGCCGACGATGGTGCTGGATCTTCCGTCCGGGTCGGGGCTCAGCTTCCAGGTGGGCGTCCCGAACCCCGTCTGGAAGCCGGGCGTGCCGCCGCCGGAATACCTCCTTGCCGACAGCCTCGGGTTCGTTCTCGACTTGAAGCTGGGCAGGATTGAGATACCTTTCCAGGCTGACAAGCCCGGTTGGAGGCGCGTGACGATCCGGGCTTCGCAGGCCGGGCCGATGCTGCTGGTAGGGCATCGCGCGGTGGCGCGCGGCGGCTGATGGCGGCCGGGCAGCCTATCTTCGGGTATCTGTTGCGAAGGAGTCTTCCCGCGTGCGTCGCTTGACACTTTCTCTGACGGTCGCGCTCCTTTCCGCCGTTGTCCTCGGTGGGCTTATGGAGGTCGGGTTGCGCCTCTTTGCCGGCAGGCCGCGCGGAACGTTCGCCGGTCTCTTCCACGGCCGCCACGGGCTGTACCCGGAATCGGCCGACACGCTGATGGCATGGTCGAGCGTGCCTTACCTGATCCGCGCCAACTCGCTCGGGCTGCGCGGGCCGGACTACGAGGCGCCGAAACCGGCTGGCCGCGTCAGGGTCGCCGCGCTCGGCGATTCCGTCTCGGCCGGGAGTCTGCTGGACAACCCCGACACCTATCCGGCGCGCCTCCAGGAACTGCTGCCGGGCGTCGAGGTGATAAACGCCGGCAGGCACGGGATGTCGGTTGACGGCGAGTTCACCGTGTTGCGGGACGTCGTCGCGCCGCTCCAGCCCGACATAGTGGTGCTGATGTTCTGCGCGAACGACCTGGCCGAACTCGATTCGCTGACCGTCGAGCAGGTCCGGGATCCGGTGCTGCGCCCTCTGGGTTTAAGGCGTGCGCTGGTGAAGTGGTTCGTTACGCGCTCCGCTCTTGGCGAGGCGATGCTCGATCTCTACATGCCCAGGATATCCCTCAGCTACCGCGCCGGGGCGCGCACCGGGCTCGGTCCGGAACGCTATGAAGTCGCCGGCGCCACGAACCACGTCGCCAACGCGCTTCGCTACAGGGACCGCTTTTCCGGCGTGTGCGCCGGCTTCTACGGCACACGCGAGGACCGCCGCGAAGAGGACAACCTCACGAAGTACGAGGCGGGTCTGCGCGCGATGGCCGCCTTCTGCCGTGCGCGCGGCGCGCGGCTTGCGTTCGTCTATCATCCCTCCTACTTCCAACTGTACGCGCCGGGCGCTCCGGTGCTGATTCAGGAACGTTTGCGGCGCCTGTGCGAAGAGGAAGGGATGCCGTTTCTCGATCTGACGCCCGCGCTGCGCGCCGGCACGCTGCCGGGCAGGCCGCTGTATCTGGCGCCGCTGGACTATCACCCCAACCCCGACGGCGCGCTGGCGATGGCGCGCGCCGTCGCCGCGTTCCTGGCGCAGTCCTTCGGCGATGTGCTGCCTGGCGCGGCGGGCGTGGAAACGAAGGAGGACGTGATCCGATGACAAGGGTGCTCCTGATCGAGCCCTGCTTCGAGAACTACGGCGGCTACTACCGCGCGTTCGGCATGGCGCGCGGGCTTGCGCTCAGGGGCTTCGACGTAACGTTGCTGATTTCCGCGCGTGGCGGGTGGGTTACGCGCTGCGAGAAGACGGCAGTGAGCGCGAACCTGCGAATCGTGAAGCTGCCGCGTCTGCAGTTGAACCCGTGGATCAACGGCCGGCTGTTGCGCGCGTTCATCGGTCTGTTCATGGCCGTGTTCGGCCGCTACGACATCGTACATGTTTTCACGGTGGTCCAGTTCGAGACGCTGGTACCGTTCCTGTTCCTGCGCCTGTTCATGCCGTGGAAGAAGGTCGTGCTGGACTGGGACGATTACTGGACCGAGGTGCACACGCAGCATCCGAGCCCGAACCTGTTCGAGCATCCGGCGGTGCGGTGGTACATGCGGTTCTGCGAGTATCGCGTGCAGCGTCTGGCGCGGCACGGCACGGTCACGAGCGAGTACTTGAAGGACGAGTTTGCCGGGTTGGGCGTTACGCACACCGTGAAGATAATCAACGGCGTTGATACCGCGCAGTGCGAGGCGATGGACAGGTCCGCCGCACGGCGCGAGCTGGGGATTGCGGAGGAAGAAACGGTATTCCTGAGTTTCGGCAACTCATTCCACAAGGAGCGGACGGTCTGGCTCTTCAAGCTGTTCGACATGATTCTCGAGCATGCGCCGGAGGCCCGGCTTCACCTGAACATCGCGCCTGATGAACTGTGGGGCAAGTACGGCGGCGGCGAGCGTCTGCGTCCCGGCACGATGGAACGGATCAGGCATGTCGGGTATCTCTCGGGCCGGGCCCTGTCATTACAGCTTGGGGCTTGCGATGCCGTGATATTCATGATGTCCGACAGCAAGCCGGATGTCGCCTGTTTCCCGACAAGGGTGGGCACATTCCTGAACGGCGGCAGGTTCATCATCATGAACCGGAACGGAAGCGAGGCCATGCGGACACTGCTCGAGCTGGGGTGCGTTGTTACGGCCGACTCCCTGCCTGACCTTGCCCGTTGCGCGGTTGAAGTGCTGGCTGACACGTCGGAACGCGAGCGTCTCGAAGCCGCCGCGTTGAGGGCAAGGTCTGCGCTTTCGTGGGAACAGCTTGGCGCGCCGCTTGCGGAGTTCTACCGCGAAACGCTGGCTCCTGCGCGCTGAGCGTGCATCGCCTCAAAAGCGCGGTCGAAGACGTGTTGCCAGGAGCCGTGTCTGGCGATTGCGAGAACGTTGGAGCGGCAGCGGGCGCGGAGCGCCGTGTCCGTACAGAGGCGGATCACGGTGTCCGATATGGCGCGTGGGTCCGGCCGGCAGACGAGTCCGAGTTCGTTCGCGGATATCTCGTCGGACACAGCAACAACGTCGGTGCAGACCACCGGCAGGCCGCATGCGAAGTAAGTTCTGACTTTGCTCACATCCACATACGGTTTTGTCGAGAACTGGACATCCGGGTACGGAGCAAGCCCTATGTCGCAGGAACATGCGAGCGCGTCCATCGAAGGCCTGTCGGGTATGTAGCCCCGGAAGTCGATGTTCTTCACTCCCTCTTCCGCAAGAGAACGGACGGTCTCTTCGGTAAACAGGTCGCCCTCGCCGGCAACGACCAGTGTGACCGCCGGGTTTGATCTCCACAGTAGTCTTGCGATATCGGGCAGGAATCGAGCGCCGGTTTCGCGGATCAGGCCGCCGCTGTACAGAACCCTCGGAGAAGCCGACCCGGAATCGGGCCGGTCGGCAGCCGGGCGGAAGTCAGCGCCGAACGGCACGGAGACCTGCGGTGCTATGAGATTCGCCGCGTAGCCGGCCATGCCGGCCCTTGCACGGGCGATGCGCGGGCTTATGTTCCATATCCAGTTGGCGGAACGGCATGCCATGCGGTCAAGCCACAGATACAGCCGGTTCACCAGGTTGCTCGCGTACCGCCGCGGAGCCCAGTCGAAGATGTAGTAGATGATGCTCCTGGCCCCGAGCCGGCGTTTGGCCGTTGCCGCAATGAGAACGTTCAGGGACTCGACTGCGAAGACGTAGTCAATGGGAAGAACGTCCGGGGCGGTCTTGCGCAGGAACGCGAAGAAGTGGAATGCCGCGAGAATGTCACGAAGTTTGAGCCGCAGGTATGTCCTGTCCTTTCTCTCTTCAGGAGGGATGAACCAGAACCGCCGGTGCCCGTTGTGGACGACTGTCTCGGTGTTCTTGCCCGGCCTGTGAATCTCAAGAGTGCATTCGATCTGGGTATGCGCATGCGGGTGTGGCTGCTCGACTATCGCCACGGCGCGCGCGCCGCGGGTCAAAAAATACGAAAGAAGCGGGTCAATCGGTCCCGACCCCGAGACGCGCCGTCCGTCCATCCTGTTTGCGTGGCAGAGAACGAGCACGGATACGCCGTCAAACCGGGCGGGTGGCGGGTGTCTGCTCATGCGCGCCAGTGCAACCCATTCCCGTTGTGGGATCAAGGCGAAACGTGGTATCTATCCGCGGTCGGCGGCCGTCCCATGACCGGCTGCGTGAGGGGAAGAATGGCTCCGCTGGTTACCATAGTCATCCCGTGTCTGAACGAGGAGCGGAACATTGTCCGGTGCCTCGACAGCATAGGCAGGCAGACGTATCCGCACGACAGGATCGAAGTGCTTGTGGCCGACGGGTTCTCCAAGGACCGCACGAGGGATTTGATCGCCGCGTGGAACACAGCGCACGACGTACGGGTTACGATCGTGGATAACCCGCGCGTGATTGCCGAGTTCGGCAACGCCGCTGCGCTTCGTGTGGCGCGCGGCGATTTCTTATACCTCATGGGTTGCGACGAAGAGATGGCGCAGGCCGACTGGATCGAGCGCTTCGTCGAGGCCTTCACGGTGTTCCCCGGGATAGTCGGCGTTGAGCAGCACTGGCTGCCGGAACCGGGCGGGCTGCTGGTGAACAACTACCTTGCCGCGATACACATAAACGATCCGCTTGCCCGTGACATCGCGGCAAAACCCCGGCAGGTAGCGGTCCGGGAAGTCGGCGGACGGGTATTCCGCGAGTTCACCTTCACTTCCGGGTATCCCGCGAAACTGTTCCTGAAGAGGGACGCCGTCGAGCCGTTCATCGGAGAAGAGACGTTTGAAGAGGGGCAGGTGATGATGCGGCTTGCCGCGGAGGGGCGCAACCGGATGGCGATGGTGGACGGGTACGGCAATTACCACAGGCCGGTCAAGTCGCTAAGGCAATACCTGCGCAGGTGCAGAAAGATAGCTCTGAAGCACACGACGCGCTCATCCGAGCGCGATACATGGGTCAAGCACACCGGCAATCGCATAATCCCTTTCGCGCTGCTGAACATGACCTTCATCTATCCGGTTGCGCTCTCGTTTGTGAAGGCGGTGTCCGAAAGGCAGCCGTTCTGGCTGCTGCACGGCCCGGTCGCATTTGTCAGCGTATGGGGTTACGCGCTGAACTGGCTCCGCATCAAGCTGCTCCGTGAGAAGGCCTGGTGACCGGGCCGGGTGACCGTTGGCCGCCTGCGGAGATGCGCCGGCCTGCCGTCCGGTCTGTAGCAGCGCCACGAAGGGGCGCTCGTCCGCCGGAATCTGTTTACTTCTTCCGCGGAACGAGGAACCTTGTGACAAACGTTCCGGCGACTGAGGGGTTGTGCGCCAGTTTCCGGAGGGTGAACAGCGGGTGTTGGATGGCTTTGCGCAGTGTGATTCTTCTGTAAACCCGCTCGAATTCGCGTTTCAGGTCTTCCCTGCCCAACCCCGGATTTTCGAACGTCGGGACACAGGCATGGAGCCCGCCGGGCGCCGGAGAATGGACCTCGGGTTCGTACAGGTATCCGGCGAAGTCCTCGCAGGGCTGCATCCTGGCGAGCTTGGTGCCGGGATAGACCTGCATGATTCCCCATTGTGTTGACCTGCAAGCGAGCGAAACGGCGAACTTGCGGCTGCGCTCGATGGTCTCGAGCGTTTCGCCGGGGCTGCCGATCACGAAGAACGCGAGTGCATCCATTCCTGCACGTGTGGCCGCGGAGCATGCCCGGCGGACATCGTCCAGTTCAAGGTGCTTGTCGAGTGTCTTCAGAATGCCCGGGTCCGCGGACTCGACGCCGAACATTATCTTCCGGCATCCAGCTCGCCGCATGAGCCCCAGCATCGGCCCGGTCACCTGGTCGGCGCGGCAGAGCGCGCTCCATTCGCACCGGTTCAGGCCTTCCTCAATGAGCAGGTTACAGAGCGACTCCACGCGTGCCTGGTCGGCGGAGAAGTTGTCATCGAAGAAGAGGAACGACCGGATTTTTGGGTGACGCCGGACCAGTTCCTTCAGTTCCGCTACGACTGCCTCAGGCCTTCTTCCGCGCCAACGTCGTTGGAAGCTGCAGAACGCGCAGCGGTGGGTGCATCCGCGCGACCCCATGATTTCGACGGCGTGGGGGAGGAGGTTGTGTGCGTGGATGTAGCGTCCGAAGTCCACAAGGTCGCGGGCCGGTTCCGGAAGGGAGTCTATGTCGTCAACGTACGGTCGCCTGCCGGTAAAGATGACTTCGCCGGAAGATGGATGTTTGTACGCCAGCCCTGGAAACGACGGGGGAGATCCGTCTACTCCGTGGAGACGGAGAAACCGAAGGAGTTCCAGCATCGTCACCTCGCCTTCCCCCACAACCACGAAGTCAAAGACCGGATGGTGGCGGAGCAGGCTTTCATAGTCGTCCGAAGCGTGCGGGCCCCCGGCTATCAGCACCGTCCCGGGAAGACGTTCCCGGATAAGTTCAGCCAGCGCGATGGCGACCTTGACCGTGCGCGTATAGAGGGTCATGCCGACAGCGTCCGGTTTGAATTCGCCGATTCGGCGGCACATCTCGTCGAGTCCCGGGTTATCCAGCGTGCCGTCCAGAATGCTCACTTCCACGTCGTCGTTTGCGCGAAGGTACGATGCTATGTAGCCCAGTCCCATTGGAAAGCCGGAGAGGATGGGCTGTTCAACGCCCGACGAGCTGAACGGTTCAATCACCGTGACGTTCGGGGGCATCAGGAGGAGTACGCGGCTGATATTCATCGGTACTGGCCGTTACGGCCGCGATGAAGCATAATGCCGCACACGTTCGGGGACAAGGACGACTCCCGTGCGCGGAGGTGAGGGCGTGGGCTCCGTTCTGAACCGGTTGCGCGATCTTCGAATGCGGATAGGCCCGCTGTGGTGGCACGGCGGGCTGCAGTTTCTTGTCTCGCGGCTTGGTGACGGGATCAACTTCTACATAGGCATGATCCTTGTGCCTGCGGCGATAGACGGATCGAAACTGGGCGCCGTTCTGCCGCTTTCGAACATCCCTGCCCTGCTGGTCATTCCTCTTTCCGTCGTGCTGCAGGCGTTGCTGAAATACCTGACCATCTTCAGGGCGCGGGGCGAGACCGGCAAGATAAGGCGGGTCATGCGGGACATGTTCCTGTTTTCCGTCGGGCTGTCGGTTCTGACGGCGCTCGTCCTGCTGACGGGCCGCGGTTTCATCATGCACCGTCTGAAGCTGACCGATCCGGCGGTGATGTGGATGGTCGGCGCGGTTGCCGTAGCAAGCTGCTGGTCGGGTGTGGCGCTGACGGCGGTCCAGGGCACCGGAAAATACTACCGCCTCACGTTCGGCACTCTTGCCGGCCCGGTGGCGAGGCTCGTCCTCTGCCTGCTGCTTCTGCGCGGTTTGCAGGTGACCGGTTACTTCGCGGCGCAGGCCGGCGGCATGGCGGTGATGGTTCTGGCCCTGGTCTGGGGGCTGGGGCGGAAGAGCGCTGCCGTGCCCTTCGAGAGCTATACCGCCGACCTGCGGGCAATGTGGAAGTACCTGGTCCCAGTCGGCGTGATGATGCTCCTAACCAGTGCGCAGGGCGTGATCGAGCCTTGGATAGTCAGGCAACGCCTGCCGGAAGCGGACTCGGCTGCGTTCTACATAGTCTCGATGTTCGGCAACATGCCGGCCTTTGTCTGTTCTGCGCTGATGCCGTTTCTGTTTCCCATGGTGTCCGACCGTCATGAGCGCGGCGAATCAACTTCCGGCCTGCACGGCCAGGCGCTCGCTGGAACGGCGGTCGTGTCGATCGGCGCGGCCCTTGTTCTTGGCCTGGCCGCCCGGCCGTTGCTGGATCTCTACGGCCCCTGGCGCGCATATGCCGGCTACGCCCCCTACGTGTGGCTGCTGGGACTCTCGAGCGCGCTGAGATCGCTCGCGATACTGCACGGGTTTCACGAGGCGGCCTGCCGGAGGTTCGGGTTCCTGAAGTACTACGTGCCGGTTATGGTGGGTGAGGTGGCGCTGCTCTACTGCCTTATGGGGTGGGGGTTCTTCAAGCCGTGGCTGCCCGGCGCCGCGTGGCGGGCGGTTGATGCGGCTGTCAGACCTGACCTGTCGTTCGTCGTGGCGCTGATACTTCTTGCGCGCGGAGCAATCGCGGCCGGCATAGCGGTGGAAAGCCTGCGTCTGCGTGCGGGCGCACGGGCTTGCGCGGCGGCCGGGGGTTGACTGGAATGTTCAGGATAGAGATAACTCACGACGTGGACCACCTCGGCTTCCGGGATCACATCGCCGACGGAGGCCTCGTCCGCTTTGCGGGACTTTGTTGCATCGGCCTTGCCCGGAGATCGCTGTCGCCGCGCGAATGGTTGAGGGCGATGTTCCTGATGTCGCGAAGTGCTCTGGGCGGCAGGGATGCCTGGTTCTGCGTGCCTGAATGGCTGGAACGCGAGAAGGCGCTGGGTATCCGCTCCACCTGGTTCGTCGCGTGCCGCCGCGGCCGCGGCATTGCGTATACACCTGCCCGGGCGCGGCAGGTTGTGGACATGCTGAAGAAAGCGGGTTGTGCAATCGGCCTGCATTCCCAGTGCCGCGATGACCCGGCCGGGCTTGCGGTCGAACTCGCGGAGTTCAGGGAAGTCTACGGGATAGAAGGCCCTGTTCCGCTCAGGATGCACTACCTTGCCGGAGCCGGGTTTGACCCTGTCGCGTGCAGTGGGCTTTTCCTCTTTGATTCCAGCATCCTGGCATCCGACCGTTTCTTCGGCGACGGCGACTTCGAGCGGCCGGTGAACATCATGGACGGCGAGTTTGTTGACGCGGTGAAGAACAGGGCTCCGGCCGCGCGGATGATGGAATCGGCCAGGCTTGAAACCGCACGGATATTCGCTGAAGCCGCGCGACAGGGGCTGGGTGTGACTGTAGACCTGCACCAGAGATCGTTGTCGCCAACACTGCCGCGCTATCGTGAATACGCCCTGTGGGTGCTCGAAGAAACGAAAAGGTTGACCCGATGAAGGCCGTATTCCACGTACACACCACGAGTTCTCCTGACGGCGCGATATCGCCGGCGGGCGCTGTGCGCTGGTGTGCCCGGAACGGGGTGGACTGCGTCTTCATAACCGATCACGACGCCATACGCGGCGCACTGGCGGCGCGCGATGCGGCGCGTGCGGAGCGGCTTCCGGTTACGGTGGTGCCGGGGGTCGAATACAAGACCCCGCGCGGAGACCTGGTTGCCGTTTTTGTGGAAGAGATGGAGGAAGATTTCAACGAAGAGCCGGGACTGCTTATAGAGAAGATACACGCGCGCGGGGGGCTCGCGGTGCTTCCGCACCCGTTCTCCGCGCACGACCTGGCTGACAGGTCGTGGATTGCCGCGTGCGATTTCATTGAAGTGGCTAACGGCAGGACGAGCGCCGGTCAGGACAGGATGGCCGCGCTCCTTGCCGGGGAACTGGGCCTCAAGCCGATTGCCGGCGCGGACGCCCATCTGCCATGGGAGCTCGGGAACGCGGTGCTGGAGTTCGAGTCGCTGGACGCATTCAGGCGCGGGGAGTTGACGTGGAACTGCGGCAAGACCGGGAGGGGAAACATCATCGCCAGCCAGCTCTGGAAGGCGGTGCGTGCGTTTGCCGGCATGCGGCATGTTCCAGAAGCGGCGGCGAAGGGGACTGCAAAGTGAACGGGCGCATCAGGGTGCTGGTAACGGACCCCAGCTACAAGCACGCCCTGGGCATAGTGCGTTGTCTTGGGCGGCGCGGGATGGATGTGTTTGTCGCTTCTCCCGACCCTGGCCGGACTCTTGCCGGTTCATCACGATGGTGCCGAGGCACGTTCAGTACGGCGCCGATTGACGATGCCGAGGCGTTCGTCGAAGATATCGCCGGCGTGCTGGAGAAAGAGTCGTTTGATGTTTTCCTTCCGGTCGGCCTCACTGCTCACAGGCTGGCATCAAGGTTCCGCGAACGCCTGTCGCGTTATGCGAAGGTGCCGGTGGTTGACTTCGACAAGTTCTCGCTTGCCGCGGACAAGGGAAGGACCGCGGAGCTTGCAAGGGAAATCGGGCTCCATGTGCCATGGACGCTTGAAGCCACGACAAAAGAAGCTCTGGACTCGGTGAACGACTATCCCGTCGTGGTAAAGGCTCGCGAAGCATTTGATTCCGTCGCCTACGCATTGGACAGAGACGAGTTGGATGCAGCCGTTGTGCGCATATCGAAACGTGTAAGGAAAGGCGAAGGTCCGCCCATAGTCCAGGAATATGTGCCCGGCTCCAACGGATATGGCTTCTTCGCATTGTATTGGGAAGGCAGACTTGTGGTGTCCTACATGCACCGGCGGCTCAGGATGTATCCGCGTTCCGGCGGCGCCAGCACCTATGCGGCCGTATGCAGGCGGGAAGATCTCCGCGAGCATGGGAAGAGACTGCTGGATGCGCTGCAGTGGCACGGTGTCGCGATGGTGGAGTTCAAGGAACACGAACGGAACGGAAAACTCTACCTGATGGAGGTGAACCCGAAGTACTGGGGATCGCTTGAGCTTGGGATAGCGGCTGGATGCGAGATCCCATACTACCATGTCATGCAGGCTCTTGGTCGTCCCCCCACGCCTTGCGAGGCTGCGCAAGGAACAAGATTCTGGTGGCCGGACTTCGATCTGCTGAGAGCCGTGAATGGTCCGCATCCGCTGAAGGAGATGGCTCAGTGGGCTGGCATGTTTGTCAATCCGGCTGTGCACAGGAGTCTTTCTTTAAGCGATCCGGCGCCGGCCATTGTCCAGGCGGTGTATGCCTTCCGGCACAGGAAGAGTCTTCGCTCCAGAAGGTAGCGGCGGGGTGTGCGGCGTGATCATGGCACTGCATCGTCACGAGAAACGACGTGTTGAGGGTGAAGCCGTTCCCCGACATCTTCCTCGCGGCTGCGTCGGCGCTGGGTGTGCCGCCCTCAGAGTGCCTGGTGGTGGAGGATGCTGAGAAGGGGATCCTCGCCGCGCATGCTGCCGGAATGAGAAGCGTCGCGATACCGAACGAACACACTCGGAGCAACGACTTTTCCAAAGCCACTGCGGTCATCGCCGACCTCAACGCGCTGACCGTCGAACTTGTTCGGAAGCTGGGCTGTTCGCCATTGCCGGGCTCGGTCCCGGCCCACACGCCGGTGGTCCCTGGGAGTGCGGGATGACGGTCGTTTTACGTCCTCCCACCGGACGCAAGACAGGTACTCCCTCAACGGTTCTGAAGCTCTATACCTTCTTTGCGTCGCCGTCGCTCTGAAGCGCCAGGGCAAGGTAAGCGGCCGTCCCCAGCGGCATGTCGTGCGTGATGTAGGGCAGTGAGCGGCCGCCCTTGCCGAAACGGGAGTTGTACATCTTCCACGCCTCGACGCGGTCGGCAAGCGTATAGCAGCCGAGTTCGCCCCGTGTGAGCTGAAACGTCCGTACCGAGAGGAATTCCTCCAGCGCCACAACGGCTGCGGCAAGGCGGTTAGGCGGACGGGACCGCATCTCCTGGATTGCGTTCCTGCTGAAGCCGGCGACCCCAAGTTCACGGAAGAGCCCGTTATCTAGGATCCCATCGTAGAGCTTCTTGTTGACGCGCAGCTCGAGCGGAACGCCGGCCCAGAAGTCCATCAGGCCGTGGTCCCAGAACGGCAGCCGCCACTCGAAACCGCAGAAGTCGAAGGTGCGGACGCTGTTGACTATGTACTTGGCCTGCCGTTCCTCGCAGTCCCAGCACTCATATGCCGCGACCGCACTCTCGCGGTCGCGCAGATCCATTCCCTCGAAATGCGACGCTGCCCGCCCTGCCATGACGGCGTAGTCCGGGGATGTTTCCCGTCCCCAGGCCCACTGGATGTAGTGCTTACGGAGAACGGTTGCGGCGATCCTGTCCGGGCATGTCCCGCCGCCGGCGGCAAGCACGGGAGGAATGTGGCTTCCGGCGAGGAAATCGCCTGAATGCCCGGACACAAGGAGATCGTCTTCGTGCAGCACGCCTTCTTCCTTCATTTCGAACAGGGCGCCAAGGTCGAGATAGTGCGGCCGGCTGCAGAGGTTGCCGCTGAACTCCATGAATCTGCGCAGTTCTCCGCAGTCGCGCCAGCGTCGCCACTTGCGCCACGTGTAATGAACGAAGTGCCAGGGGTATCCGAGCCGTTGCGCGACTTCCCGGCTGATGCGCGATTCCCAGTTGTTCCGTCTGCCGAACGAAAAACAGAGGACATTCTTAGCGCCAAGCTTCTTCAGCATCGCGGCTATGAGTCTCGAATCGCGTCCTCCGCTGAGGGAGAGGACTATCCGGCGGTCTCCGGCTGACGCAAGCAGCCGCCGGAAAACATCCGCATGAAGGGCTTCAAGCGCCGCGACGAAGTCCCCGCGCGGTGTGTCGGACCGGTTTGCCGGGATGAACCTGTAATAGCGTGTGGTTTCAGGGGCTGATTCAGCGCGGAAGATCACGGCTTCCCCGGCCCTGACCTGCTTGACAGCGGGGAAGAATGTTTCGTTTCCAGTGACGTACGCGGTGAGAAGGAATTCCCCCAAGGCGACCGGGTCCGGCGCGGCGTCGCCCGTGAATGCGCGTACGGCCACGGCGGAGTCGCTCAGCAGGGAACGTCCGGCTGCCCGGCCGTAGAACAGCGGAACTGAACGAAGGCGGTCCGTGGCGGCATGCACCACATCCGGTGTTTCGATGACAAAGGCAAAACACCCGTTCATCGCCGCGGCGACTGACGTGAGATCGCGCGGGAAACCATTTTGTCGAAAGCGTTCCGTCAGGCGGCGCGCGAGGGTCCTGCCCTGAAGAAACACGCCGTCCAGCCATGCGTGGCCGACAACACTGACGCGAAGCGATTCGTCGCCGGCGCTTTGCCATCCGCGCGAGTGAAGCCGGACCTCGCAGGGCAACTGGCCGGGGACTGAAGCGTGCATGTGGTTCCAGTTTTGCGTTTGCGTTGACTACGAGGCTGCCGGATACTAACCGCGGGTTTCGGGAGCGTCAACGCCGGTCCGGATGCCGGTTGCCGGCCGGGGAACAAGCCTGATGAAGCAGGACATACTCCAGATCATCGTGCCGGTCTTCAACGAGCAGGAGTGCGTGCCGGAGTTCGTTCGCAGGGCCGCCGTTCTCAGAGACCGGGTGAAGGCGGATGCGGACGTGCGCGTCCTGTTCATCAACGACGGCTCCACCGACAGTACGGCCGAGGCCGTTGCGGCCGCTTCCGCGGAGCATTCTTTCATCAGGCACATAGGCCTTACCCGCAATTTCGGGCACCAGGCCGCCCTGACAGCGGGGCTGGACCATGCCGATGCCGACTACGTTGCGCTGATTGACGGCGACCTGCAGGATCCGCCGGAAGTTATCGCCGAGCTTTACTCGAAGGCGCGGGAAGGTTACGACGTGGTCTATGCCACGCGCAGGACAAGGGCCGGCGAGACGTGGTTCAAATTGGCCTCGGCGCGTTTCTTCTACTGGGCGCTCGGCAAGCTGTGTGGCGTGCGCATCCCGCCCGGGACCGGCGATTTCAGGCTTCTGAGCAGGCGCGTCGTCAAGACGCTTCGGGAGATGCGCGAACAGCACCGGTTCATAAGGGGGCTTGTTCCGTGGACAGGTTTCAGGTCTTGCCCCGTCCTCTACGACCGCGATTTCCGTTATGCCGGGGAGACAAAGTTTTCCCTGGGCAGGATGACGGCCTTTGCTCTCGATGCGGTATTGTCTTTTTCGTTCGCGCCGCTGCGGATAGCGGTCTTCCTCGGATTCGGTATTCTCGCCGTTGCCACGCTGTGTGGACTGGTGTTGCTCTACCTGCGGCTATTCACTGACATGACCGTGCCGGGCATCACGGCCGTGCTTCTTCTTGTTTTGCTTCTGGGCGGAATTCAGATTGTCATGACCGGCGTTGTCGGCGAGTACATAGGACGTCTCTTCGAGCAGTCGAAGCGGCGTCCGCTCTATGTCGTCGACTCCTCCGACGCCGATTCGCCGTGCGCCGGGGCGTAGCACGCGGTGAGGACTCCGCCGGACCCGCGCATTCCCCTGTCGAGAAGTCCGACGAGCGCCGCAGCCGGCAGGAGCAGGCAGGCCAGCAGGATATCGCCCACGTCGCCGGCACCCATCCTCTCAGACCGGTTCGCGTTTCGCTTGATGCGCATGTAGAGCCTGTTGTGCCGACCGGTTATGCTGTTCAGCATGCTTTGGAGCCATCCGAACCACCCGTACGCGAAAGAGTGGAAGCAACGGCAGCGCGCAAGCCTGTGGCGGCTCATCAGCAGATCCAGCGATGCCGCGGTGAACTGGTGGGCGTGGGTGGCCGGGTCGTAGTAGGCAGCATGTTCCCCGAACAGCCGGAAGAGGCGCGAGTCAGCCGCGGGCACGGAGACGACGACACGCAGGGTCGGCGCGCCGCGGACGGTGATTTCGCGCAACACGCGGTCGGCCGTGCCGATGCCCATGTGCTCGAGCGAGTGCCAGAACGTGGCAACCGATATCCTGACTTCCGCCGGCAGTTCCGAAATATCGCCGGCCACGAGCAGGCTGAGGACTTCGCGAGAAAAGGCGACGCTGGCGGGATCTATCTCAATACCCGCCGCCCCTTTGAACATGTCCCTGTTCCGGGACAGGAACCGCCCGGAACCGGAGCCGACATCAAGGAGAAAGGAACTATCCGCGACGCAGCGTTTCAGCACCCGGCGCTTGAACCGGTCCAGTGCGGTGGTTCTCGAGAGACCCGCCCGGTCCAGCCGTTCGTTCGTGATGGACACGCTTTCAGGGGCGCCGGCGTTGGTTTCATGTCCGCACGAGCTGCAGCGCACGTAGTGCCTGCCAACCGCGGTCAGTTCGCCGCAGCCGCAGATACAGCATGAAATGGAGTTGTCGGCCTGCATGTGCACCCAGCTTCCCAGCACCGGCGTGAGCTCTGCCATCGTAGCCGCCGCGGTTTGACGCAGTCCATGAAATATGGGACGCTTCGGCCTCAATCGGTCGGGCGGGGAATCCGGATATGACATCTGCCAACGGGTCGTCGGCGCTTGAGCGAGAGGAGCGTTACCACGATAACGCCGCAGGCCGGCTTGAGCTGTCGGACCTCCTCGTGGAAGAACCTTTCACCGCCAACACCGCCTTCGAGAACAGCATATGTCTCAAGGAGGCCGGAAACCTTGACGGGAAACGGATTCTCGACCTCGGCTGCGGAGCCGGCGAGGCGGCCGTCTATTTCGCGACGCGCGGAGCGCGCGTGTGCGGAACCGACATAAGCGAAGGGATGCTGGCGCTCGGGCGGCGTCTTGCCGAGGCTCGCGGCGTGAGCGTTGAATTCCTGCGCGCTCCGGCGGAGAAGCTGCCTTTCCCCGACGCATCGTTCGACCTGGTCTACGGGAACGGCATACTCCATCACGCCGACAAGGCGCTTGCCCTTCCCGAGGTGGCGCGTGTGATGGCCGACGACGGGATGGCGTTCTTCATAGAGCCCCTCGCCTACAACCCGGTGATCGAGGTTTACAGGCGTCTTGCCGGAACGATGCGCAGCCCTGACGAGCGGCCGGTCCGGCTGCGTGACCTGAAACTGTTCAGGCGGCATTTCGGGTATATCCGCCATCGCGAAGTGTGGTTTTTCGCGCTGTACCTCTTTCTCTGGTTCTACCTCGTCGAACGCGCGCATCCTTCAAAGGAGCGTTACTGGAAGAAGGTTCTGAAGGACGGTCACAGGCACAGGTGCGGTGTTGCCGTGGCGGGGTTTCTTGACCGCATCTTCCTTGGTTTGATCCCGCCCCTGCGTTTCATGTGCTGGAACACCGTTGTTGTTGCCAGGCGGCCGTTGCGCGCGGGGCGGGGGGTGCGGCAGGAGGTCTGAGCTCATGAGAGTGTTCGTTACCGGCGCCGGCGGGTTCATCGGATCTGCGCTGTGCCGGAAACTCGCCGGCGAGTACGGCGCCGGGTCCGTGACGTGTCTCGTGAGAGACCCGTCCGCTGCTGCGGAGCTGAGAGCGCGTGGTTTCAACGTGGTGCAGGGCGACCTGTTGGACACCGATGCCTACCGCGAGGAACTGCTGGCCGCGGAAACGGTTTTCCATCTGGGGGCGTTGGCGGTTTTCGGCAAGCGACTCGATTACGGGCGCAACAATGTTGAGGCAACGCGCGGGTTGATGCGTGTCGCGAGTGAGTCGAAGATCCTCAAGCTGTTTGTGTTCACCAGCACGATCGGCGCGGTTGACAGGGCGCCGTGGGACCCGTGCAGAAACCCATTGACCGGCGCGTCCCCATGTCATCCACAATCGGCCTATGGCCGCTCCAAACTGGAATGTGAACGGCTCGTGGCCGCGTCCGGGCTGCCGTGGGTCATAGTCCGTCCGTCGTGGGTTTACGGCCCGGGAATGAGGCCGGGTTCGCACATGGCGGCTTTCATACTTGATGCGCTGAACGGCGGCGTCATCACGCGAATCGGTTTCGCAGGGCGGGTTTCGGTTATCCATGTTGAGGACATGGCGGGCTTTCTGGCGCACCTGGTCCGGCGGGGCGAGCGGCGTGTCACTGTGTTCGCAAGCGACGGGGAGCCGCGTTCATTCGGCGAGATGTTCGGACTGATTCGCGCGGCGCTGGGGAAGGGGAATCGAGGCATGGTCTTCCCTGCCCGGCCCATGTTCCGGCTGCTCCACGCCGTGCGCGGCGTGATCCCGTTCACGGCAAGATGCCTTGCCGGCGATGTGCTTGTATGCACCGGCGACGAACTGCGTGCGCTTGGCTACGAGCCGCGCGTTCGTTTCGAAGACGGGCTGCGGGAGACCGTGGCCTGGTTCCAGGGGTTCCGCGACGGCCGCGTTCTGATTACCGGCGCGGCGGGGGGGATAGGCAGGGCGATGGCGCTCCAACTCGCCTTGCGAGGCGGAAAGCTCTATCTCGTGGACCGCGATGCAGCCGGGCTTGCGCGCCTGGCTGCCGAAACGGGCGGGAAAGCGTTCCACGCCGACCTTTCTGACCCAGGCGCTTCGCGCCGGGTATTCGAATGGGTCAGGGATCAAGGCGAGCCCGTGTTCGGGCTCGTCAACAACGCCGGCCTGGGATTTCGCGGAGGGTTGGTGAAACATCCGCCGGACAGGGCAGAGGAGATACTCCGCGTCAATCTCCTCGCAACTGTTGCGCTGACCAGGTTGTTTCTTCCCGACATGCTGCGCCACGGATCGGGCCGCATACTCAACATCGCGTCCAGCATTGCCTCCGTGCCGCTGCCCGGCATGTCGGTTTACGGAGCAAGCAAGGCCGGCGTGCTCAGTTTCTCGCGCTCGCTGTGGGCGGAGACGCGCGGAACAGGAGTGACGGTTACTTGCGTCAGCCCTTCCGGCACCTTTACAGGTTTCCAGCGCGCGGCGGGTGTTCGGGTTCTCAATGACGGCAAGGGGTTGATGTCGCCCGACGCAGTTGCGCGCGCGGCTCTGGACGCCTGGGACAAGGGGAGCATGGATATCGTGATCGGTTGGAGATCCCGATTGCTGATCGCCGTCACCGCTGTTCTGCCGGGGAGACCTCGCGCTTTGCTGTGGCGCGAGCTGATGCGGAACATGCGTTAGGCGGACCGATCCTGCGCAGCCCTGAGCCGTCCTTCCACTCGCCTTCGTTCGGCGTCCGCCTCCTGGATCGCGCGTCTTGCCGCCGGGTCGGACCATTGTCTGACTCGTTCCGAATGACGGTCTGTCGCGGACGGACCGTAGACACCCGGCGAGCGGGCGCGGGTTTCCCCCGCGATGCGGAAGAAGTCGCCATGTCCGGCGGGCATACGAATCCGGCTCCGTCCGGGCGAGAGAGCGAGCCTGACTCTCTCTGCGAAGGCTCTCGGATCGCGGACGGACAGGGTGACTTCCGGGTATGACCCGTAATGGCAGCCTTTGCAGCGTGTCGTGACGGGTTTGCATCGCGCGCGTATTCTGCCCGAACGGAAGTCCGCGGCAAATGCAGGCGACAGCAATGATGGCGGGCCCGGATCGAGCATATGATCGCAACAGACCGACATGTCGCCATTCGGCCTGACAGCGAAGTAGAGGTCCGGCGCGTCGCATACTCCCTTGTGGCGCCATGTCGGCGGGTTTCCGGCAAGGAAACTGAAGGCGCTTTTCAGGTAACGTTCTGAATCGAACAACAGCGCCCCGGCCTTCTTCATCCTTACGAGCTTTCCCATCACCTGTTCCAGCTCCGGGAGTTCCTCCTTACTGAACAGGAAATCCCCGTCGAAACTGCGGAACCCGAGCCGTTTGCCGGCCGGGGCTATGTGGACGGGAACGAGCGAGAGGTGCCAACCGATCGCCGTGGCGAATTCCAGGATCGAAGGTATCTCGCGGAAGTTGAAACTGGACAGGACGCAGCCGAGGCTGGTTATGGCTGACTTCCTCCCGAATATGGCTGAAATCCTTTCAAGGCAGTCAATTGCCCTGTGCCAGGAGCCGGGAACTGCGTTTATGTAGTCCTGCCTTGCCTCGTCCAGCGAGTCCAGCGACACGTTGATGTCCCGCGCGCCGGCGTCGTAAACGGCCTGTAGCTGTTCATCCGTGGCGATGCCGGCTGTCTGCAGCCTCACATCGAGCCCTTCGGCAAGGAACGCCCGGACGATGTCCGGCAAATTCTGGCGGACAAACGGTTCGCCGCCGGTGAGGAGCACTATGCCGCCACCGATCCGGCGGATGTTCGAGGCGATCGCCCGCATATCGTCGAGTGATGCCTCCCGCAATGCCGAGTTTGTCTCGACGATGTTGCACATCCTGCAGCGGAACGGGCACCGGCCGGTGATGTAGAACTGGATGTAGTACGGGCTGCGTTTCGTCAGCACAGCTTTCAAGATAGATAGTTTTGTTGACGCAGTGAACATTTTCAGTTGTCGAGAGCTCAGCCGAACCATTTCATTCCGGCGGCTGCGATGATATCGGCGAAGAGAGAGCCAGTTCGAACCGAGTGAGCGAGACGCCTTGCCATGTAGCCGGGCCGCAGATAGACGGCACGATAGAAAGCCTTCTGGTATTTCTCAACCAGCTCCCACGGCAGGCTGGGGTGTCGGTATACGCTGCCGGCAGAACCGTAGACGTTGTAATCACGGTAGTTGTTCTTTTGAGGGAGTATCAACCCCATGGCGGAGTAGCGGTCATGCAAGGGAGAGCCCGGGAATGGCATGACTATGCTCGCCTTTGCCAGATCCAGAGGAAGTGTACAGGCAAAGTCAATGGTCTCCTTCATGGTGTCTTCCGTCTCGCCCGGATTCCCGAACATAAAGAACCCGAAAGTCTCAAGGCCCGCTCTCTTCGCCCACCTGACTGCCGACCTTATCTGGTCTGGAGTTGTTCCTTTTCCCAAGGAGTCGAGGACTTTCTGACTTCCGCTTTCGATTCCCATGGATACACGGTAGCACCCGGCCCTGCGCATCTTGGTCAGAAGGTTTTCCGAGACTCTGTCGACCCTGATCCCGTTCAGGCATGACCATGAAACATCCATCCCGGCGGAGATGATCTCGTCGCAGATGGCTTCAGCACGGTTCATGTCCGTGGTGAACCCATCATCCGCGATGTGGAACTCGCGAACGCCACTACTCGCCAGGCAGGACACTTCTTCAATAACACGGGCCACATCCTTGGGCCGGAAGGTGCGTCCGTGAACTACCTTGTTGCAGATCTGGCAATCGTAAGGACATCCGCGGCTTGTCTCTATCCACACAACAGGATTCCTTCGCGCCTGAATGCGTGAGATGTGGTAACGGCCCAAATCGTAGAGACTGTAGTCTGGAATCGGTGACTGTGCCCAATCGGTCAGGAAGGCTGAATGCGGCTGTATCCTTACATTGCCGCCTGGGTCACGGAAGGCGATGCCCTCGATTGTCTCGGGAGGGACGCCGTCGAGAAACTTCGCAAAGGAAACATCCGCTTCGCCGACGAAGACATAGTCCAGCAAGCCGGAGGCCAGGGAGTCTTCAGGCAGCGAGCTTACGTGGGTTCCGCCGGCCAGAACTACGGCAGAAGGCAGCATGCGCCTGACGTGGGCTGCGATGCTGAGGCACTGATGGTAGGACGCGCTGGTGCAGGTGATGCCAACATATTCTGGTTCAGAATCACGGAGAGCGGCTTCCATTGCCTTGACTCCGTCCTTCTCGATCGAAAGATCGAGAATGGAAGCTCTCCAGCCATGATCTCTGGCTATTGCCCCGAGGATGGCAAAGGCGAGAGACGGCAGATGGAAGGCTCCGACTTTGACACTTACGTGTCTGTACACTTCTCTCTCGTCCGGAATGACGAAGAGGATGTTCCTGCTCATGGCGCCTCGCACAAGGTAGCGACAAACGCCGCAAAGTCGCACATCCGCAGATGACAGTCAAATCGCAACAACGAGCGGCGCGGGTGAGCAGTTATGGTTGAAGCGGCCTGATTCTTGACCGGTCTCGGCAATAGAGGTTACGCTCTCACAGCGTCCTGACGGCAGGACGCGTGTGCAACCGTTCCATGGAACAGGGGTCTGCGTGGCCAGGGTACTGCTTGTCAATCCGTCCTATTCCCGCGTCTACCACGCAACCCGCGCGGGTGCGGTTGTCCCGGTGTTCCCGACCCTTGGGCTCGCCGCCGTTGCCGCGACGGCGCGCAGGGCCGGGAACGAGGTCCGGATCCTGGACTTGTCCTACCGCGACTACCGGGCTGACGAGGTCCGCCGGCATGTTGTCGGATGGAAGCCGGATGTGGTGGGGATCACGGCGGCCACGCCGCTCATGAACCAGTTGCGCGACATGTCGTGTCTCATCAAGGGCATCTCCCGCGGGATCCTGCTGGTTGGCGGCGGGCCGCATCCTTCCGCCTTGCCCGAGGAAACGCTCTGCGAGTCCATGCTCGACTGCGTTGTCTACGGCGAGGGCGACGAAACCTTCGCCGAGGTGGCCTCGGGGGCGGATCTCAAGGGCATCGCCGGCGTGTGCCGTCGCGACGGGGACGCGACGGTGATGAACCCCCCGCGGCCGCTTGTGGGGCATCTTGACGATTTGCCGATGCCGGCCTGGGACCTGTACAACGCGGATGAATACAAGTCCAGGTGCAGCCGGTTGCTTGTGAAGCACCCGCCTGCTTCGATGATCGAGTTCTCGCGCGGGTGTGTCTTCAAGTGCGATTTCTGCGGAAGCAAGAACACCGTGGGGTTCGGCCTGCGGCGGAAATCGCCGGAACGCTGTGCGCAGGAGATGGAGGCCCTGTACCGTTTGGGTTTCCGCGAAGCGCTTCTTGCGGACGATATCTTCACTTCGCACAACGACTGGGCGGAATCGGTGTGCGATGCGATATCGAGCCGCGGCATCCGCATGGCGTGGACATGCTCGAACGGGATCAGGGTTGACAGCGCGCGTCCGTCACTGTTCAGGAGCATGCGCCGCGCCGGCTGTTACCGGGTTCATTTCGGATTCGAATCGGGCAATGACGAGGTATTGAAAGGGTTCGGCAAGGGCGGTAAGGCAACACTTGAGCAGGGCAGGGAAGCGGTGAGGATGGCGCGCGCGGCCGGGCTCGACACGTTCGGGATGTTCATGGTTGGTCTTTCCGGCGACACGGAGGCATCCATGAAGGACACGATCGAATATGCCCGGAGTCTGCCGCTTGACATGATGAGGTGCGGTGTCACGGTGCCGCTTCCGGGCTCGAAGATGTTTTCCGACTTCCGTCGTCTCGGCCGCATAAAGTCGTATGACTGGGATCTGTACGACGTGTACAACACGCGGCCCATTTGTGATCATCCGACTCTTTCGTGGGAAGCGATAGAGCGTCATTACGACCTCTTCTACAAGAGGGCTTTCTATATGAACCCCGCCTTCCTGTGGCGTCGTCTGGTGCGGGGGATAAGGACGGGGGAATTCGCGGAAGACATGCGCGGGTTCGCAGCCATGGTCTCTTCCTCGGCGCGCACGCGGACCTCATCTGAATACGCATTCCGTGAGGAGTGGCCTTCCCATGATTTCAAGTCCGACAACTTGAGGGACGTCCCGGTATCAAGGCCACGGGTTGCGCATGACGCTCGAAGGGCGGCGGACCGGTGAGCGCGGGAACGAGCGATGGATCCGCGGCGGCCATGGACAGGCGCTTTGCGTTCGCCATGTGGGTGCTGATACTCGGGTATCCCGCCCTCTTTGCATGGCAGGGGATAGATTTCACTGACACGGGCGTCCTGCTTTCCATGCATCAGCAGTTCTTCAGCGATCCCGTGAGCGTGGAGTTCCGGTCCCTCATGTGGCTTGCAAACCTCATCAACGCGGTCTGGCTCACGCTGACGGAAAGTTTCGGGCTTGTCGGAGCGCGTCTCGGGTCTGTTGTCGGCTACGGTCTGTGCGCCGTGGCTGCCAACGCTGCTCTCAGGCGGCATGTGCCGCAGCGTATTCTGCTGCCTGGCTTGCTGCTGACCATGGTGTTGATACTGCGCGGCGGGTCGCATTTCCTCAGCTACAACGCGCTTACGTCGTTGTTCTTCCTTCTCAGCGCGCTTGCGTTGGTCAGGGGCGTTCCGGCGGGCTCCAGACTCCTGATGTATGTGGCGGGCTTCCTCATTGGCGCGAGCGTGTTCCTCAGGCTACCCAACGCCGTCGGGGCCGCGCTGGCGCTCGGAATACCCTTCCACGCGCTGCTCTGCGGCGGGAGGCTGCGTGACGCGCTGCCGCAAACGGTCCGTTTTGCGGCAGGTTGGGTTGCCGGGCTGGGATCGGTTGTTGCCGCGATACTCCTGTGCGGACACGGCCCTGTTGTGTGGGCCAGCATTGTCAACGAAATGGGGCCGAGCCCGACTGCTCACTACGACAAATTCTATGTGCCCGGCTTCATGGCTCTGCGCCTTGTCACTGACCATGCGATGGCTCTTGGCCTGGCGGGAGTTGTCGTTGTGGCGGTGACGCTGCTCTCGCGTGCGGCTGCCGCGGCAGGGGTTCATGCGCGGCGCGTGATGTTTGCATTCGTGTCGGCGGGGTGCCTGGCGTTTTTTGCCGCCTTCCCGTTCATATACGGGTTTTCGGTGATTACCTATACGTGGGCGGGAATCTGCTACGTCGCGGCGGGCGGGGTGGCCGCAGGTTGTTGCGGGGCGCCGCCGGAGCTGCGGCTGGCCGCGTTTCTTGCCGCCCTGCAGGTCTTTCTGGTGCCGCTGGGCAGCGGGAACGGCATGAACAACGCCGTGTTTGCGGTCTGGCTGGCCACGCCGATTGTCTTCCTTGCCGCTAGACAGGCGCCTGCGCCGCGCCTGCTTCGGCGCATGGATCCGCGTGGTGCGTCATTCGCCGTCGCGCTGGGGATCTCCGTTCTGGTTGTTTGCGCCGTCTACAACGCGTTTGTCGGTGTCTACAGGGACTGCCCCAACAGGTTCCGGCTGACTGCCGCGGTGAACCATCCGATGCTGCGGGGAATACGCACAACACCGGAAAGAGCGCGGGTCCTGAATGAGTTGCTTGCGGAACTGGATTCGCGTGTGCAGCCGAATGAGTACATGATCGCGTTTGAGCATGTGCCGCTGCTCCATTTCATCACCCGCACCCGCCCCTATGCGCGGGGGCCGTGGCCGCTGGTGAAAAGGCCAGAGGTACTTGGCCGGGCTCTTGAGCAGGCGGAACTGGACGGGTTGCCGCTGCCGGTGGTGGTACGCGCGAATGGCGATCCGTGCAGCACAATGTGGCCGGCCGGGTCCGCGGCGGTGGAGAGGTCGCAGCGGATGCGGCACATTGAGGGCCGCAAGTACATGGACGCGTTTCTGCTCCGCCACGCCTACCGTGTTGCGTGGAGCAACGAGGGTTTCGAGATACTTGTGCCGGGCGGGGAAGCGCCTGATGGCCGCTGACCTTCTTGCATTTCCCGCGGCCACAGGGATAAGGTCAGGCCAATGAAACCACTCCTGCGGCGTATTACTGGTACGGCATGGTTCCATGCCGCGGTCGTCACAGCCGTTCTCCTCTGGGTCTTCAGCGGTCCGCTGTTTTCAGGCGGGACCCTGGCGTCGGGCGACAACGCGGCGGTATACCCGCGCGATTTCCAGGCGCAGAACCTGCTCTCCCTCTGGGGGGCGTGGGCGTGGGATCTGGCGGGGATCGGGGGCGGCGGCGCGCCGTTCCTGCCCCAGTCGCTGCTGGCCATAGGCCTTCCTCCGAACATCTGGAATCCGGCCATGTTCATGGTGGATACACTGGCGCTCTTCCTGGCGGTGTTGTATTTCCTGCGCGGGCGGGGGTACCGCGGAACGGCGGCGTTCCTGCCGGCGCTGGCGTTCACGTTTTCCGGCTACGGGTTCACGCTGATCTCCGCCGGCCACCGCGGCATCTTCCACATGAT
>VGWI01000005.1 GCA_016873655.1 Lentisphaerota bacterium | reverse complement strand
ATACGGATATCAGTACCATCACGGGAGAACGGATCATCGTGTTTTCACTTGCCGCCCCCCTTGTTATTTCCCGTGAAAACGCTTGATCCTGGTTTGCGACTTCTTTCCACGTGAACGGCGCGAGATCTTGGCGGGACCTCGGGACCGGGATCGCCTCCTGGAACTGCTGGCCGCTATTCCGGAGCACTGCCGGGCGCGGGTGCAACCTGAGCTCGTACCGTTTTGAGTCCCCTTCATTCACGCATGGCAGCCGGCGGCTGGACAATTCGGCCTTTTGAGTTTTGCAAGGTCTTGATCCTACAGCACGAGTCTGCAATACTGCGCACCATGGCGTAAGCCTTCAGGAATCGAGGAGCATGTCATGAAACCCGAACCATGGGTGTCGCTTGAGGAAATCGCCCAGCATCTGGGCGTGAGCCAGGACACTATCCACCGGTGGATACGGCAGCGTGGTATGCCCGCGCACAAGGTCGGCCACTTCTGGAAGTTCAAGGTGTCGAAAGTCGACGTCTGGGTGGAAGCCGGCAAGGGTGAAGAGGAAAGCAACTGACAATGCCCGACACAGGCACAATCGCCTCAGGCATATGGGACAACCATAAGCGGGGTGTCATAGGCGAGTTCTTGCGCACCAGGATCAAACCCGGTGCGGACCTCTCGTTCGTCTCGGCATACTTCACCATCTACGCCTATGCTGCCCTCAAGGACGAGTTGGAAAGCATTCAGCGTCTCCGCTTCCTCTTTGGCGAACCCCGTTTTATCCAGTCCTTGGACCCCGAAAAGACCGAGAAGAAGGCGTTCCGGATCGAGAACGACGCTCTCGCCCTGGCGAATCGCCTCGAACAGAAGCGCATCGCGGCCGAATGCTCACGCTGGCTCCGCGACAAGGTGGATGTCCGGTCCATCATCAAACCTGGTTTCCTCCACGGGAAGATGTACCACACCAACAACAACGGTGTGTCCGAAGCAATCATCGGCAGTTCGAACTTCACCGTCAGCGGGTTGGGCCTGGGTGCCTCCGGGAACAACATCGAACTGAACCTGGAAGTCAACGACAAGAGAGACCGCGACGATCTGACAAACTGGTTCGATGAAGTATGGAATGACGTCTCCCTTGTTGAGGACGTGAAGGATGAGGTGCTGCGCTATCTGGCCCAGCTTTACCAGGATCACAGCCCCGAATTCGTCTACTTCAAGACGCTGTTTCATATCTTCGAGGACTACCTGTCCGAGGCCGACAAGGGCGGCCTTCTCGACGAGAAGACGGGCTTCTTTGAATCCCACGTCTGGAACATGCTCTATCCGTTTCAGCAGGACGGTGTGAAAGGCGCGATCAACAAGATCCTCAAACACAACGGTTGCATCGTTGCCGATAGCGTGGGCCTGGGGAAGACATTCGAGGCGCTGGCCGTCATCAAGTACTTCGAGTTACTCAACGGCCGGGTGCTTGTTCTCTGCCCCAAGAAACTCGAAGACAACTGGAACATCTACCGCGAGAACGACACGCGGAACCCGCTGCTGGGAGACCGTTTCGCGTATCGAGTCCTCGCGCATACCGACCTCGGGCGGGACACCTACGAAACCCACAACTGGGGCAATTACGACCTGGTGGTCATTGACGAGTCGCACAATTTCCGGAACAGCGCGCGGGGCACGGAACGCGAAGACGGCACACGCCGAATCACACGCTATGAGTTCCTTATGGATCGCGTTCTCCAGACCGGGGTGGATACGAAAGTGCTGCTCCTTTCCGCGACCCCGGTCAACAACAGTCTCAAGGATCTCCGAAACCAGCTCCTTCTCATCACGCAGGACGTGGACACGGCTTTCCAGGACTCTCTGCAGGTTTCAAGCATCTCGCAGGTGATGAAGAACGCCCAAACCCAGTTCACGCAGTGGGCCGATCCGAAGAAGAACCCCGATCGCAAAGTGAACCGCTTGCTCGATGCCCTGGACTCCACCTTCTTCAAACTGCTCGATGAGCTGACGATCTCCCGATCCCGGAAGCACATCATCGACTACTACGGAAGCAAGGGCATTGGCGAGTTCCCGAGGCGGCTCAAACCGATCGCCCTGCATCCTGTCACGGACCTGAAAGGCTATTTCCCGTCGTACGATGAACTGCACTCAGCCATCTCGGAATACAAGCTGACCATCTTCAACCCGACGGCGTACATCCTGCCGGACGCCATTTCACAGTACCCGGATGCGGCGGAAGACGTATCGGTCCTGCAAGACCAGAAGCAGCGCGAGTTCTACCTTATCGGCATGATGCGGACGAACTACCTCAAGCGGCTTGAAAGCAGTATCCACAGCTTCGAAGTCTCCATCGACCGCACGATCAAGAAGATCGACGATCTCCTGCAGAAGATCGATCACTTCGAAGGCAACCTGGACAAGTATACCAGCCCGGACCTTTTCAAGGACCAGGGGGAGGAAGAGGAAGCCGCCCTGCTCGAACGCCTGATGGTCGGGAAGAAGATCCAGATCAAGTTGGAGCACATCGACCGCAAGAAGTGGAAGAGGGATCTCAACAAGGATCGCAAGCAGCTTATCGCCATCCATGAAAAGGCCGCGGCTGTTACGCCGGACCGGGACGCCAAGTTTCAGGAACTGAAGCGGCTGATACAGGGCAAGATCGACGCCCCCCTGAATGACGGAAACCGCAAGGTGATCGTCTTTACGGCCTTCTCGGATATTGGCATGTCGTGACACAAGGGCAACCAGAGACTGCCCGTGCGAATCCGACTGTGGATCGATTGACGCGCATTCCATGGATTCGGCCAGTGATCACCAATTGGTCGACGTTGAAAGTCTGGTGGGAGCCGCGACAATCGAGTCGCTACTGGAATGTCTGGCACCCGGGCGTGCGCTATGTGGTCATTGTTAAAGCGTTAGCACGCAGCGGGTTCCTTCTGAAGACTGCATACCCAACAGGCCCCAATATAGCCAAGTGGCACCGTCGGTACGCGGAGGCACAAAAAACGAGGCGCGCTCTTTCGAACGCGCCCTAAAACACTCTTCCACACGTGGTGGCTGTGTCTGGCAATATGAAACGAAATCCCGGAAAAGATGTCAACACCTGAAAAAAAGGCCTTCTGGCTGATCAAATTCGCGCCCTTCCGGACCTCCTGGGCCGAGATTGTCCGGCGCGGCTCCTTCGCTATGCGCGGGGTCCGAAATCCAGAGGCGCGAAACAATCTTGCCGCCATGCGTCCCGGCGATCGCGTTCTCTACTACCACAGCCAACGCGAAATGGCAGTCGTGGGCGTTCTTGAAGTTAGCGGAAGCGCCCGTCCCGATCCGACCAGTTCGGACCCGCGTTGGCTGACCTGCGATTTCCGTCCGGTCAAGACGCTTGCACGGCCTGTGCCCCTGGCCAAGATCAAGACTGCACCCGCACTCGCCACTTTTCCCCTTGTTCATCGCCCCCGTCTCGCCGTGATGCCCGTCGCACCCGCCGAGTTCGATGCGGTCCTGGCCCTCTCGGAGGAAGCCCCATGACCACAAAACTGATGTCATTCAAAGCAGCCGCCAAGGATCTGCTCAAGCGGGCCGGCGGTCCGATGACCGCCGACCGGCAAGAAGCAGAAGCCGGCAGCATGCGTAGCGGGGGGCAAGCACGCAGTTACCATATTGGGAAATAGCTGTTGCATGGTGGCGCGTGATATGGGAATATTCTCATGCGGGTAATCAAGAAGAAGACGCTTCGCGAATTCTGGGAGCGCAATCCGGATGCCAAACAGGCGCTCTTGGCGTGGTACGCGGAGGCGGAGCATGCGGCGTGGCTAACACCGGCCGAGATCAAGGCGCAGTACGGGAACGCGAGCATCGTGGCGGGGAATCGGGTGGTCTTCAACATCTGTGGCAACAAGCACCGGTTGGTGGTCAAGGTGCACTACAATACCGGGGTGATGTACGTCCGGTTCATCGGCACACATGCCGAGTATGACAGAATCGACGTAACGACGGTGTGATCGCCTGCGGGAGGGGTCAAGCGATGAAGCCTTTTGTCATCAAGAACGAGGAGCAATACGACACGGCTCTGGCCTACGTCGAGCAGCTCATGGATGCCGAGCCGGGCTCCCCGGAGGAGGCGGAACTAGATGTGTGGGCGACGCTGATTCAGCTCTACGAGGACAAGGTCCATCCGATTCCGCTTCCGGACCCCATCGAGGCGATCAAGTTCCGTATGGAGCAGTCCGGCCTGAAGCAGAAGGATCTGGTTCCCTACCTTGGCACTGCCAGCCGGGTGTCCGAAGTTCTCTCCGGCAAGCGGGCGCTGAGTCTGTCCATGATGCGCCGCCTGCATAAGGGACTGGGCATCCCAGCCTCATCTCTGCTCGGAGAGGATGACGCTGCGTTGCCGGATACCGCCATCGATATCGAGTGGGGTCGTTTCCCTGTCGTGGAAATGCGTAAGCGGGGCTGGATCGAGTTTCCGGGCTCTGCGCAGTGCGTACGTGAACATGCGGAAGATATCATGCGCAGGTTCTCCGAGCCCTTTGAGGAAGACGTGGCGCTACCCATGTGCGCCCGGCAGCATGTTAGAGACGGCAAGGAGATGGATCCTTACGCGCTCTGCGCTTGGAAAATACGCGTCATGCATCTGGCGACCGAGCAAGAGGTGTCACCCTATGCCCCCGGAACCGTCACCCTCGATTTCATGCGTGAGGTGGCCCGATTGAGCTATTTCGAGGACGGCGTGATGTTGGCCCGTGAGTACCTGGCGAAGAGTGGTATCCACCTGCTCGCGGAAAAGCACCTTCCGAAGACATACCTCGACGGCGCGGCGTTGATCATGCCCGATGAGCGCCCCTTGATCGCCCTCACACTCAGATACGACCGCCTGGACAATTTCTGGTTCACACTGGCGCACGAACTGGCCCACGTGGCCCTGCATCTGGAGGGCGGCGCGGAAGCATTCTTCGACGATCTCGAAGCGGGTGGAACGTCACCCATGGAGCGCGACGCCGACCGCCTGGCGTCCGATGCACTCATTCCAGAGTCGGCCTGGCAGGGCGCCCGCCTGGACTGTCACTCCACCGCGGCACAGATCCGGGCATTGTCCGCTGAGCTACGCATCTCGCCGGCTATCGTCGCCGGCCGCATCCGACACGAGGCCGACGATCATCGGATACTTTGGCAGCTGTTGGGCAAGAATCAGGTGCGCCGCGTGCTGGCAACCTGACCGGCCGCCTCATGAACTACTGGATCACAACTCACTGGCCACCACGCGCGGACAACTCGAAGCGGGAGCCGTCCGGCGTCTGGCTGCCCGACGGGCGACAGCAGGCTGGCGTGCAACTACACGCCGATGACCCTGTGCTCATCTATGAATCCCGTTCAGGCCGGACCGAGTTGAGAGAGAAGGCTGATGGCTCGACGTATGCGGTGAAGTCCGTGCGGGGCAAAGAAGGCATCGTTGCTGTCACTCGCGCCCTTGAGGGAATCCACCGAAATCCGGACACAACCGTTACAAGGTACGTCGATGGCACCGAGATCTGCTGGTGCTGGCAGGCGGCCACCGAACTGCTTTCGTCGAACGGATTCGTTCAGCGCGCAGAACTCAACCGCGTCCTGGGCTACAAGCCCAGCTACAACCTTCGCGGATTCGGCGACCGCAAGTCAGGCCTGAAGCGGATCAGCAAAGAGGAGTACGAAACGCTGGTCGCAATCTTCAAGCGTCGGGCTGGCCGGTCAGACCTCGTGACGAGGGCCCTGCGAAAGAAGCATTCTCCCCGTGTCCGTGGCACCGGCGGCGAATCTCCCGAACACAAGCACCTCAAGGAACGCGTCGCCGCCGACCCCTCGGCCGTGCTGGGTGAAGCGGGACTGCGCACTGTCAAAGTCGAATCCTCGTTCCCAACCGGCGACCGTGCGGACATCGTACTTGAGGACTCACTGGGCCGGATCATCGGCGTGGAAATTGAACTCCGTGTTGGCGACCTCGATCTGCCCGGCGTTCTCCAGGCACTGAAGTACCGAGCCATGCTGGAACTCACACACGAGCAAAAGCACGGCCAGGGCCGGGCGTTCCTCGTTGCACACTCGATCTCCCCGGGCATCCGCGATCTTTGCACCCAATACAGGGTCGAGTGCTTCGTCGTTTCGTAGAGCACCGTCTTGCATGTCCGGTTCCCGGCCCCGTGGTCCGTCGTCGTCCAGTTTCACAGGGATGCAGACAGCCCTTCGACAGGCTCAGGGCATTCGCCGCGCCGCAAGATGGCTTGCCATGAGCAAGCCCGCGGCAGCGGGCGCGTCGAATGGCGTGCCAGCCGAAGCCCGCAGGTCGAAGGCTGGCGGAGAGGGCGGGATTTGAACCCGCGGTACCCTTGCGGGGTACATCCGCCTCTGCCTTCGGGCAGAGGCGAGACCTCGCCCCGCGGAGCGGGGCGGGCAGCATTTCCTGCCGCGCTGCCTCACGTCGCTGGCGTCGCGGGCGCAGGACGTGACGTTAGCCTTGCATCGAGCGCCGGGAGGATGGCCCTGAGACGACGCCGGCCCGCGGCACTCTTGTAGTACCGTTCACGGCGCACAGCCAACACATACTCCCCTACATGTTCCGTATGCACGGCGTGCCAGGGCACGCCTCGGCGCGTGGCGCTCACCTTACCGGCATTGTGCTGAGTGAGACGCGCCGCCACATCGTGCGCACAGCCCACGTAGGTGCGCTTGGCGCTTGGGCTGTAGAGAACGTACACCGACCAGGCGGACTCGCGTGTCGACTGTTTCATGCGAAGGCTGGCGGAGAGGGCGGGATTTGAACCCGCGGTACCCTTTAGGGGTACACAGCATTTCCAGTGCTGCACCATCGGCCACTCGGTCACCTCTCCGTGTGTCAAACAACAACATGCGGGCGCAATGCCGCATTGCCGCGCGGGACAATAGCCCAAGGTTGCGAACGGTGCCAAGCGTTTACGGCGCGAATAACGGCCAAGGCATAACCGGGCGGATGGATCGCAGCCGCATTCCCGACGCGGAGCCGGCTGTCCCGGCCGCAGTCAAGGACTGCAGAGGGAAGGGGGTATGGGCAGGCGTCGGAGTCCGCACCCCAACCTTTCCGTCCGGCGGGACAAGCCCACCGGGGCGGGTGGGCTTGTCCGTCTGGGTTCTGTGCTACTTCCTGCGTTTTGGCGCGGCATGGATGCAGGCGCCGTGCAGCGCGTGTGCGGCTTCCATCCACGATTCCGCGAAGGTCGGGTGCGCGTGAATCACGCGCCCGAGTTCCTCCGCCGTGAATTCGCCGTGAATCGCCAGCGCCGCTTCGCCGATAAGGTCCGTCGCGTGAGGACCCACGGCATGCGCTCCGAGCAGTTGGTCGGTTTCGGAATCGGCGATCAGCTTGACGAACCCGTTTGGTTCGCCCGAGGCCAGCGCCTTGCCGAGTCCGGCGAACCCGAACTTGCCCACGCTGACCTTGCGGCCCGCGTCGCGCGCCTGCTGTTCGGTGATTCCCACGGCCCCGATCTCCGGCGAGGTGAATATGCACGACGGCACGAGGCTGCCGGCGGGCTTGCGCGTCTTCAGCACCGCGTTCTCCGCGGCGGTCACGCCCTGCGCCGTCGCCGCGTGGGCGAGGAGCGTGCTGCCGGCGGTGACGTCGCCGATCGCGAAGACGCTTGCGTTGCGCGTGCGGCAGGCGGCGTCGACGGCGATGAAGCCGCGCTCGTTCACCGACAGGCCGGCGCGGTCAAGCGCCAGTCCATCCGTGACCGGCCTGCGGCCGACCGAAACAAGAAGCATGTCGGCCTTGAGTTCAGTTTCGCCGGCCTTGCCTGAAACGCCGGAAGCAGACGCCTCTATGTTCTCCAGCGGTTTGCCGGTGAGGACGCGGATGCCGAGATCCTGCTCCATGTGGCGTCTCAGTTCGCGGCGCACGTCGGAGTCGAGCATCGCGAGGATGTCATCGAGCATTTCGACAACGGTGACTTCGGCGCCGAGCTGTGCCGCCATGCACGCGAACTCGCAGCCGATGACTCCGCCGCCAAGCACGAGCAGGCTCGATGGCAGGGCGGTGAGGTCGAGAAACGCGCGGCTCTCGACCACGCGCCTGTGTTTCGGAAGGAAGCCCGGAACAGCGGATGCCGAACCGGTGGCGATGATGACCGTGCCGCCTTCGATCCGGGTGTCGCGGCCCTCGCCGGCCGGCGCGATGTTCACGCGGGTCGGCGCGTCGAACGAGGCCGTGCCTTCGAATATCTTCACACCATTCGCCTTCAGGAGCTGTTCCACTCCGCGGTTGAGCGTGGCGACGACCTCGTCCTTGCGTTTCGCCATGGCCGCGTAGTCATACTCCAGCTTGCCGGCCTTGATTCCCAGCGCCTCGCCGCGGCGCGCGGCATGGAAGAGTTCCGACGACGCGATCAGCGTCTTCGTCGGGATGCAGCCCCAGTTGAGGCATGTTCCGCCGAGTTTCTCGCGCTCGACGATCGCCACGGATGCCCCGAGCTGGGCCGCCCGTATTGCCGCCGGGTAGCCGCCGGGCCCGGCGCCCATCACAACTACGTCAAACTTGTCCATAGAGCCACATCCTCCAGCTTCTTCCGGATTGCGTTCACGAAATCCGCCGCCAGCGACCCGTCAACGATCCTGTGGTCAACCGACAGCGTCATGTTCATCATCGAGCGTATTTCCATTTTCCCGTTCCGGGCTACCACGCGATCCCGCGCGGTTGCCACGGCCAGTATCCCGGCCTCGCCCGGGTTGATGATCGCGTGGAAGGTGTCCACATCCAGCATGCCCATGTTGGAGACTGTGAACGTGCTGCCCGTCATCTCGTCGGGAGTGAGTTTGCCTTCCCTTGCCCGCGCGGCGAGCGAAGCCGCGGTGTCGTGCAGCTCCCGCATCCCCAGATCCTGCGCGTTGCGGATCGCGGGCACGACCAGCCCGTCCTCCAGCGACACAGCCATGCCGAGGTCAACGCTGCCGTGCCAGCGCACGGTGCGGCCGTCACACACGCTGTTGAGGATCGGGAACTCCTGCAGGGACATGATGACCGCTTCCAGCACGAAGTCCGTCACGGTGTACACTTCCCCGCGGTTCTTCAGGTCTTTCCTGAACACGAGCAGGTCGGTGATGTCCGCCGCGACCGTCACGTAGAAGTGCGGCGTGGTGGTGAAGCTCTCCGTAAGGCGGCGGGCTATCACCTGGCGCATCTTCGTAAGGGCGCGCGGTCTTTCCGCGACAGCGCGTTCCACGTCGTGGATCATGATGCGGCCGCCGGCGCCGGTTCCGCGGACGCGGAGGATGTCCACCTCCCTGGCGGCGGCGAGCTTCTTTGCCGCCGGGCTGATGCGGATCGCGGAGTAATTGCGGCTTTCCATGTAGGCGCGCACGTCGCGTTCCTGCACACGTCCACCCGGGCCTGATCCGGCGATGGGCGACGGGTCAATGCAGCTTCTCTTCACCAGCGCTTTCGCCCTCGGCGAGATGATCTGCCGCGCGGGCGCGGCAGGCAGGGCCGGGGCGGGCGCGCGGGCGCCCGGTGTGACCTTTGCGTCCGACGGGACAAGCCCGTCGGGGCGCACGGAGGCGGGCGCGCGCGGCGCAACTGCGGGCAGGGCTGCGGACGCCTGCTGGACCGGCGCAGGCTGCGGCTTTGCCGGCTGCGCGGGCGCCGGTGTTTGCGGCGGGACCGGTGCCGCCGCCGCGGTGGGGGGTGGTGTTGCCGGTATGGCTTCGCCCGGCGTGCCTATGTAGCCGACCACCGATGAGACCGGGACGGACACGTTCTCCTTCACCAGTATCTTCAGGAGTGTGCCTTCGAAGAAGCTTTCGACCTCCATCACCGCCTTGTCGGTCTCGATCTCGAACAGGATCTCGCCCTTGCGGACGGAGTCGCCTTCCTTCTTGTGCCACTTGACGATGGACGATTCCTCAACCATCTGCCCGAACTTGGGCATAGCCACGGCTTGTGCCATTTTGTTTTCCACCTTTCCAGGATCCGCGCGGGCGGCGGCTTTGCCGCGGCGCGGGCAAACACATCAACAATCGCGGCCGTTTTCACGGCCGCCGGCCAATCACAGAATGCCGCGCGCCGCCGCCGCGATATCCTTTGCGTTCGGCAGGAACGCCGCTTCCAGGATGTGCGACTGCGGGGCGATGCCGTTCTTCGCGCCCACGCGGACGACCGGGGCGTCGAGTGAGTCGAACGCCTTCTCCATGATGAGTGACGTGATGTCGCCCATGTAGCTGCCTATCGTGATGCACTGGCTGGCCACCACGCAGCGGCCGGTCTTGCGGACCGATTCGAGGATCGCCGCCTCGTCCAGAGGAACGAGCGAGCGCAGGTCGAGCACCTCGACGCTGACTCCGGATTCCTTCTCCAGCATTTCCGCCGCCGCGAGGGAATCCAGGACCGCCGGGCCCCAGCACACGATCGTCAGGTCCTTGCCCTGACGTTTCACGTCCGCCGTTCCGAGCGGGATCAGGTATTCCTCCCGCGGGACGACCCCCTTGTTGCCGTAGAGGAGCTGGGATTCCACGAAGAGGATGGGGTTATTGTCCCTGATCGCCGATTTCAGCATGCCCTTCGCGTCGTACGGCGTGGCCGGGTAGACGACGTAGAGGCCCGGGATGTGGGCGAAGACCGACTCCAGCGTCTGCGAATGCTGGCCGCCATAGCCCTTGCCGCCGCCGACCGACGCGCGATAGACGAGGGGGATCTCGGCGCATGCGCCGGACATATAGTGCCACTTCGCCGCCTGGTTGCTGATCTGGTCCGACGCCATGAGGCAGAAGTCCATGTACATCAGCTCCACCACCGGCCTCAGGCCCGTCATCGCCGCGCCCACCGCCACGCCGCACAGCGCAGCCTCTGAGATGGGGGAGTTGAACACGCGCTGGCGGCCGAACGCCTCCAGCAGGCCCTTGGTCACCTTGAACGCCCCGCCGTAGTCGGAGATGTCCTCTCCGTAGTGGATGACGCGTCCGTCGCGGAGCATTTCCTCGAACAGCGCCTCCTTGATCGCGTCCTTGTAGGTCAATTCCCCGGCGTCGGTGCGCTTGATCACCGGCGCCTCCTTCACGATTTCCACCTTGGCGAAGCGCTCCGGCACCTTGTCGGCCGCGGTGTCGGTGTACATGTACTTGATGACGTCGGCCGGGTTCGGGTCGGCCGCGTCAGCCGCTTTCTTCGCGGCGCGCGCGTTGCGGTCGGCCACCTTCTGCCGGAGTGCGTTCAGCTTAGCCGGCGAGACGACCTTCGCTTCGAGCAGGTCCCGCTCGAACGTCTCGACGGGGTCCACCGCCTTCCACGCCATTTCCTCGTCCTTCGTCCTGTATTCGTTGCGCGGGTCGCTCAGCGAGTGGCCGTAGTAGCGGTAGGTGTCCAGCTCAACCAGGTACGGCCCCTTGCCCTTGCGGCACCCTTCCGCCGCGCGCATCACCGCGTCGCGCACGGCCATCACGTCCATGCCGTTCACGGTTTCCGCGTGCATGTTGTTGTCTGCGAACCCGGCGGCCCGGCGCGACATGAACTCGACTCCCATCACCTCGTCGTCTGAGCGGTGGGTCATGCCGTAGTGGTTGTTCACTATGAGGTAGATCACCGGCAGGCCGAACGCCTTGTCCTTTGCCAGCGCGTTCGTGAACTGGCCCATCGCGGCCCAGTTCAGCGATTCCAGCACGACGCCGTTTGCATAGGCGCCGTCGCCGGCGAAGCAGCAGGTCACGATCCCGTCGCCGAGGTAGCGGGCCGCGGTCGCGGCGCCGGTGGCTATCGGCACTCCGCCGCCCACGATTGCGTTGGCGCCGAGGTGGCCCACCTTGAAGTCCGCGATGTGCATCCCGCCGCCCCGGCCCTTGCAGTAGCCGTCCTCCTTGCCGAAGAGCTCCGCTATGGTCCGGTACACATGGTCTTCCAGCGCCGCTTCAACAAGTTCCTTGCGGGACTTCGCTTTCGCGTCCGGCACGCGGGCCTGGAGGTCCTCCACATCCATGGCGCGAATTGCCGCGCAGCCCTTGGCGATGCTGTCGCCGTGGCCGCGGTGGGTCGAGGTTATGTAGTCGTCCGGCGCGATCCCGAAGCAGGCTCCGACGGAAGTCGCCTCCTGCCCGATGGAGACGTGGGTCGGGCCGCGGTAGTTGTATGTCGGCGTCGGCTCATACGCGCCGGAGCGCAGCTTGACGATCATCTCCTCGAACTCGCGGATCGTCAGCATGTCCTCCAGCATGTCGATCGCGGTCTGTTTCGACAACGAACCGTCGGCGACCGCGTCCTTCAGCGATCCCCTGTACTGGTAGCACGGGATCTTGCCGCACTGCACAGTGCGTGGTTTGAAATCGGGTCTCATGTTGCTCAGGTAGTTCGGCATCGTTCACTCTCCTTTGCGCGCAGCCGCCGCGGCGTTTCTTGTCCGCCGCGATCCGGCAAGCACGACGTTCACACCCAGTTTACGGAACTCGCGCACCGACGCCGCGCGTGCATGCGCGTCGGTGATCAGCGTGCCAATCTCACTTACTTTTGCGAAAGAAACGAACGAGACAGCGTCTATCTTGCTGCTGTCCGCCAGCAGCACGACCTGGCGCGACCTTCCCATGACCCGGCCCTTGGTGAATGCCTCGTGCGGATCGGTGGTCGTCAGCCCGTCTTCCGCCGAAAGCCCCATCGTTCCCATGAATGCCAGGTCGAACCGCAGGTTTTCCACCACAGGCTCCGTCAGGGGGCCGACGAACGTCTGGCTCTTTCTGCGAAGCTCGCCGCCGATCAGGATCAGGTGCGGGCCGGCCGCGGAAAGAACGCCGGCCACGCGCAGGGAATTCGTCGCCACGGTGATGTCGGCGCGGCCCGCAAGCAGCTCCGCCAGGAGCAGCACCGTGCTCCCGCCGTCCAGAAAGACCGACATGTTCGCTTTCACGCACGCCAGGGCCGCCCCGGCGATTGCACGCTTCTCCGCCGACGCGATTGAGGCCTTGTCGTCGAAAAGCGGCTCCTCCAGCCGGCCCTCGACGCCAACCGCGCCGCCGTGGACGCGCTTCACCTGGCCGACCGCCTCAAGCTCCGCGAGGTCGCGCCGGACGGTGGCGGACGACACTCCCAGCGCCCGGCGCAGTTCCGCGACACGCGCCGCGCGGCGCAGGCGCAGGAAATCGCGGATCTTCTGCAGCCGTTCCGCCGCCAGGCCTGTGTTTTCCTGTATGATCATTTGTGCATGAACCTGCAACGAAGCGCGCATAATGCATCAGGTTCGCTCACGGGGCAAGAGAAAAACAGCGGGGGTTACCCGCTGCGGCCGGAACGGTCGGGGCGGAGGGACGGGGATGCGGGATCGCGGGCGGAGAAGGCGTTGATGGCGGCTTTGCGGGACGAGGTGGCGTAGCAGTATGCGCAGTCGTGCAGGCAGGTGTCCGGGGCGCCGATATCCACGGAAAGGGAGCACAGGCAGGCGGGGCGCTGGCCCTGGTCGCGGCCGCCGGCAACGGGCCGGCCGAGGGCGGCGGAGAGCCATGCGGCGTCCACGCATGCGCCGGGCCGGGAGCCGGAGGCGGTGAAGTCGCCCGGTTCGCAGCAGGTCTGGAGGGCCATGCCGTGTTTCCGCGCCGAAGCGGCCATGGTCCGTAGAAGTTCCGGCGCCGCCGGATGCGATGCGGGGTCGGGGTGTATATCCGGCAGGTTGTCCTTCAGAGCCCGGAGGCGGCGCGCGGTTTTGCGGTACATGTCGAGGAAGCTGGTGATTGCCCTTGATGCCGCGCCTTCCAGTGCGGAGGCGAGTTCGTCGAACCGTGCAGCGTGCCATGCGGCGTCGAGGTCGCGCGAGAGGATGATCGGGTCGTAGCGCCATGCCATTCTTTGCGGGCCGAGGCATGCGGACAGGCGGCGGAAGGTCCGGACTGCCCTGTCGGGGCCGGGGGCGCCCGGTTCGAGGCAGGCGGGGTAGGCGTTCAGGGTGAACAGAAAGACGTACCCGATCCCGAGCCGGTCGAGTTCATGCAGGTATTGTTCAAGCGGCTCGGGGTTCCTGGTCCAGAAGACGACGGCCTCGACATCGCCGGGCTGGAGCGACACTACGCGGCGTTGGCTCGGGTTGAACGGGTTCACGGCGACGCACGAGCCTGCGCGCACCCGGTTCATGAACCAGTCCGGGTAGAATGCCGGAATGTCCGTCCTGCGGCTGGCGCTTATGATCATGTGCTGTATACTATAGCCCCGGATCGGCCATGACTGCATCGCATTCGCAGTCCCGTGGGGTTTGTGGAATGAAAGCGGGGGATCAATACCTCAAGATAGTCGAGTGGTCGGAAGAAGACCGGTGCTATGTTGGGACGTGTCCCGGGCTTATGCTTGGCGGCATCCACGGAGATGACGAGACCAAGGTATACAAGGAGCTTTGTCAGGCAGTCGAAGAGTGGATCGACATCCATGAACAGGATGGTCGGCCGCTCCCGGAAGCGACAGCCGGAAGGGAATACTCAGGGAAGTTTGTTGTCCGCGTGGGTCGGGATCTGCACAAGCCCCTGGCCATCGGCGCGATGCGCCATGGTGAGAGCCTCAATGAGCATTGCGTGCATCTGCTGCGGGAGGAGAGGGTGCCGTACGGAGAGAACGAAGCCCCGACGGTGCGGCGTACCTCCGGTCGTTAGCGGAAGCGCCAGAGTCTCACTGCCCAGGGCATTTCCTCGGCGGGACGCGGTAAGGGGCGGATTGAACGGGGGACGGGTATGGAACTGGAGGCGGTGATCAAGGCGAGGCGGAGTGTGCGGCGGTACTCGGACAGGCCGGTTCCGCGGGAGGTCGTGGACCGCTGCATCGAGGCTGCGCGGCTTGCGCCGTCGGCCTGCAACTCGCAGCCGTGGCATTTCATCGTGGTGGACGATCCAGAGAGCCGTGCTCTCCTGGCCGAAGCCGCGTTCACCGGCGCGTACGCGATGAACGGGTTTGCGAAGAGCGCGCCGGTTCTCGTCGTGGTTGTCACTTTGCCGTCAAAGGTTGCGGCAAGGGTGGGCGGCCTGCTGCGCGGGGTGCGGTACAACCTGGTGGACATCGGGATTGCGGGTGAGCATTTCGCGCTTCAGGCCGCGGCGGAGGGGCTGGGGACGTGCTGGCTGGGGTGGTTCAGCGCGGCGGGGGTGAAGAAGGCGCTCGGGCTTCCGCGCCGCGCGCGAATAGACGTGGTTTTTTCGCTGGGCTACGCGGCTGACGAGCCGCCGGCGCTTCCTTCCGCGCGCAGGCCGCTCGAAGAGGTCCGCGAATACCGGGCGGTTCAGCGGTAGTGCCGTGGGACGGCCGAAGCGGCCACGATTTCGCCGAAGTAGCTCCTGTGGTAGTCCTTCTTCGGGTAGTTGCGCTCGATTGACAGGTCGCCGAACGCGGCCGGGTCGAAGTCGGCGCGGTAGATGGTGCGGCATTCGATCACCAGCTCCGCCTCGGTGAACGACGGCGCGTCAACCTTCGCCGACGGCTCAACGTGGAGCCCGGACTCGGCGATCTTGTCGCAATCGCGGCCGGACCTGCTGCCCGTCAATTGCAGGGCCGGGCGCTGCTCTTCCGTGAACGCCGACAGTGTGAAGGTCGGGTATTTCTCGAGGAAGGCGAACGTATGGCGCGTGGGGCGCACGACGATCTGGGCGAACGGCTTGTTCCACATCGTGCCGAAGCTGCCCCATCCGACGGTCATCGCGTTGAAATCGTTCTTTTCAAGGCTGCCGGCGGCGAGAAGAAGCCAGCGGCGCGACCAGAGTTCGTGTGGGCGGACGAGGAGATCGGCTGGCGGGAAGGCGGCTCGCTTCATGGCTGAGTCCTTTCGGTTAACGATACCGTGAGGTTGCAGAAGGGAGGCGGCAGAGTCAATGCCGCATGTCCGGCCGCCGGCAGACGCAGGCTGCAGGCAGGCGCGGCTTGAGTTTGCCGGGATGCCGGATAGAATGCGGTTTCCTCTTTCCGGCAGCGGGGTAAACGGCATGAAGGTTCTGGTCATAGGCGGCAGCGGCAACATCTCCTCGGCGACCGTTGAGAGGCTGCTCGCGCGGCGCGACGAGGTATGGATCCTGACTCGCGGGAAGCGTCCTGTGGCGGCCGGCGCCAGGCCGCTTGTCGCCGACAGGGGCAGCCGGGACTCCATGGCCGCCGCGCTGGGCGGGCTCGAGTTTGACGCCGCGGTGAATTTCCTCGGCTACACGGTTCCCGACGTCAAGACCGACTTCGAGCTTCTGAGCGGCCGGGTCTCGCAGTACATCTTCATCAGTTCCGCCACAGTCTATGCCAAACCTCACCGCGAGCTGCCTATCCGCGAGACCTCGCGGCTGGGGAATCCGTTCTCGCAGTACGCGCGCGACAAGGAGCAGTGCGAGGCGTGGCTGATGGCCAGGCACGTGAAGTCCGGATTTCCCGTGACGATCGTGCGGCCTTCGCACACCTATTCGAACCGGTGGATTCCGAACCCGGTGACGAGCGCCGGTTACACCTTCGCCGCGCGGCTTGAGCGGGGAGAGCCGGTATTCATCCACGACGGCGGCCGGACTCCATGGGCGATTACCGCCGCATCGGATTTTGCCGCCGGGCTTGCGGGGTTGACGGGCCTGAAGGATGCCATCGGCGAGGCGTACCACATAACGACCGACGAGCATCTGACCTGGTCGCAGATATACTCCGAGACCGTCGCCGCGGTCGGCGCGATGCATCCGAGGATTGTCTCGATGCCGACGGATTTCATCTGCAACGTCGAACCCGACATGGTTGCCAGGCTGAAGGGCGACAAGGCCGAGCCCGGCGTCTTCGACAACTCAAAGATCAAGGCCGCGGTGCCGGGGTTCCGGTGCAATACCCTGTTCAGGGACGGCATCCGCGAGTCGGTCAGGTGGTTCCGCGAGGACCCGGCCAGGCAGTCGGTTGACCCGGCCGTCTCGGCGGTATTCGACAGGTTGCTGGCCGCATGGGGCAGACGGCAGGGGTTCTGACGCCGCCCGCCGCCTGCCCATTTCCCGATGCCTGCCGGCATCCGCGCGCCGGCGGGCTGCTCCGTTTTTCGTTCACGCCGCCGCGTGCTTGCGGTTATTATCCGGTCCGTGGGCGCATCCCAGACAACTCATCTCTCGGAGATCCTGCGCCGCACCGGCCTTTTCTCCGGTGTTGACCTCGACGCTGTTCTTGCCGCGCGCCGGGAAGGCGGCGAAGGAGTTGTGCGGGCGCTGGTTGCCGGCGGCTATGCGCAGGAGGAAGCGCTGCTGAAGGCGCTGGCGGGCGTGCTCGGCATGCAGTTCATCGACCTCGCGCCGCTCGACATCGAGCAGGGGGTGCTTGACCGGCTTCCGACCAAGGCGGTGTTCCAGTATCTGGTGCTTCCGGTTTCATTCGAGAACAACGTGCTGACGGCCGCGGTGAACGATCCGTTCTTTCCGGGGCTTGCCGAGGCGTTGCGGATCGCCGCCGGCACTCGCGTGCGTGTGGGGCTCAGCACCTCCGACGACATCGCCAAGGCCGCGCGCCGTTTCTACGGTGTCGGCGCCGAGACCGTGGACAGCATGATCCGCGACGACCGCTACGACGTCGCCGCGGACCAATCCCTTGCCAAAGCCGATCTCGACGACGCCGACAAGGAGACCTCGATCGTCAAGTTCGTGAACCAGATAGTGCTTGAGGCCTACGAACAGGGCGCGACGGACATACACTTCGAGCCGATGGAGGACCGGCTGCGGATCCGCTACCGCATAGACGGAGTACTGCACCAGACCCCGGTCCCCGGCCAGCTTGCGCGGTTCCAGGCCGCGATAATCTCGCGCATCAAGGTCATGGCGAACGTTGACATTGCCGAGAAGCGTTTGCCCATGGACGGCCGGATCGGGTTGAGGGTGAAGGGCGAGGAGCTCGACATCCGTGTTTCAACGATGCCGACGGTATATGGCGAGAGCGTGAGCCTGCGGCTTCTCCAGCGCAAGGGCAGCATAGCGACCATCACGCAGTTGGGGCTTTGCGACCGCGACCGTGCGCGTATACAGAAACTCATAAGCCGCCCCAGCGGGATCATCCTCGTCACCGGTCCGACCGGTTCCGGCAAGAGCACCTCGCTCTACGCCTTCCTCAACGAGATCAACACCGTTGATCAACGGATACTCACCGTCGAGGACCCGATCGAGTACGAGATGGCCGGCGTGAACCAGGTGCTTGTCAGGCCCGATATAGGGCTTACGTTCGCCCGGGCCTTGAGGTCGTTCCTGCGCCAGGACCCCGACGTGGTGATGGTGGGCGAGATCCGCGACGCCGAGACCGCGGAGATCGCGATCCGCGCGGCGCTTACCGGCCACCTTGTTTTCTCCACCCTGCACACGAACGACTCGTCCGGCGCTTTTACCCGGCTCATAGACATGGGTGTGGAGCCGTTCCTCGTTGCTTCCGCCGTGGTGGCCGTCGTGGCGCAGCGGCTGGTGCGTCGTTTGTGTCCCGAGTGCCGGCGCGAGGCGCACAAGGACATCGAGTCGCTCCGCGCGGTGGGTTTCCCGGACGACAAGATGGAGTCGGGTCGTATTTTCGAGGCGGCCGGCTGCGAGAAGTGCGTCGGGACCGGCTACCGCGGCCGGAGCGGGATATTCGAGCTGCTGCAGGTCACCGAGGCGATTGAGTCCCTGGTGATCGGCAGGCGGCCCACACACGAGATACGCCAGCGCGCGATGGAGGAAGGGCTGACGACTCTCCGCGACGACGGGTGGCAGAAGGTGGCCGAGGGCGTCACCACTGTTGACGAAGTTGTGCGTGTTTCCGAGGACGCCGGCTGACAGGCCATTTCAGCCACAGGAGGTCCGCGCAAATGCCTTCATACGCATACACCGGCCGCAGCCGCGGCGGCGAGCAGGTGAAGGGTGTTGTCGAAGCACGGGACAGGCGGGAGGCGCTTGCCGCGGTTGAGAGGCTCGGCGTCGTGCCCGTGACCGTTTCAGAAGGCGCCGCGGCAGCGGCTGCCGGGCCCGGCCGGGGCGAGGTCCGGATGGGCGGGCGGGAGCTGCTCATTTTCACCACGGAGTTGAGCGATCTTCTATCCGCCGGCATGCGCCTCGGGCAGGCGCTGAACACGCTGTCCTCCCGCAAGACCGGGCGCGGGTCCGACAAGGTGATAGCGGATCTCGCCGAAGCCATCGTGCAGGGCGTTTCCCTTTCCGACGCCATGGCGAAGCATCCGCGCACGTTCTCCTACCTGTACGTCAACATGATCCGGGCGGGCGAAGTGGGCGGCGCGATGGAGGAAGTGTTGAGGCGTCTCGTGACCCACTACGAGCGCGTGCAGGAGGTGCGCGAGAAGGTCGTGATGGCTCTCGTGTACCCGGCGATTGTCGTCGTCATGGGCGTCGTGACGCTCGCCTTCTCCATGGTTTACGTGGTGCCGAAGTTCACGCTTATTTTTGACCAGATGCAGATGGCGTTGCCGCTTCCGACGCGGATACTGATCGGGACCAGCCGCTGGCTCGCGAGGTACGGGGTATTCCTGCTGGTCGGCATCGGGATCGCCGGGGTCATGTTCAAGCGGTTGATCCAGGGCGGGCGCGGGCGGAACGCATGGCACGCGTTCCTGCTCCGTATTCCGCTGATCCGCGGAATTGTGGCGTCCGCCGTGTATTCCAACTTCGCGCGCACGCTTTCCACCCTGCTCGGCAACGGCGTGCCCGTTCTCAGGGCGCTGGAGATTGTCGAGGACACGGTGGGTAACGCGGTGATATCCGCCGAAATCCGCAATGCCCGCACGAGGGTGACCGACGGCACGACGATCTCCGGCCCGCTGGCGGCAGGCAAGGTGTTTCCCGCGATCATGACCGACATGCTGGCCATCGGGGAGCAGACCGGCGACGTGGCCGGCGCGCTGAACCACATTGCGCGCAGATATGAAGGGGAACTGGACCGCAGCGTGAAGATATTCACCACGGCGCTCGAGCCGATCCTGATCGTGGTGGTGGCGGTGATGGTCGGGTTTGTTGCCGTGAGCATTCTCATGGCGGTGTTCAACATGACGAGCGGGCTGAACGTCTGAGGTCAGCTGATGCAATGGAGGTGCGGCATGAGAGGAAAAGACAATGAGAAGCGCCGGAGCGGTGCATCCGGTTTCACCCTGATCGAGGTGCTGCTTGTGGTCGCCATCCTTGGGATCCTTGCCGGCGTGGTAGTCGTGAACTTCGCGGGCAAGCAGAAGAAGGCCATGGTGGACGCATGCAGGGCCAGCATTCAGAACATCTGTACGGCGGTGGACATGTATGAGGTGGATACCGGCCGCCTGCCGCCCGCGTTGAACTCCCTCATCCAGAGCGACGGCTCGCCGAACTGGCGCGGGCCGTACATCAGGGGCGGGCTCCCGAAGGATCCGTGGGGCAACGACTACCAGTACAGCCAGAGCGGCGACGGTTACCAGGTTGTTTCACCAGGCCCCGGCGACGGAACCGGCCAGATAACGAGCTGGTGACCGGCGGCGGCCGGGATCGGACATGCGCGCCGCGCACAGAGGCTTCACGCTCGTCGAACTGCTGCTGGTTCTCGCGATCATAGGCATCGTCACGGCCGTCACGATGCCGACATTCGTGCGTTCACTGCGCGGCAACAGGCTGCGGGCCGCGGCCCGCACCGTTGCGGCCGCGGGGCGGTACGCGCGCAGTTTCGCGGTGCTTCGGCAGGAGAACATGCTGATGCGGATCGATCTTGACGCTGGCCGCATAGTGGTGACGCCCGCTCCGCGCTTCGACCCGGAGCGGATCAAAGCGCCGTCGGCGGAGGACCTGCTTGAGGACGAAGCGCCGGCCGGCGATGCCGGGACCGGGTCGGGGAGCACGCTCGACAGGCTGCTCGACCGGGTGCGCGTGGTTCAGGTGGAGCGCGCCGCCGCCGGAACGGCCAGGGCCGGTTCAGTTGCGATCACTTACAGCAGCAACGGAACATGCGAACCGTACAGTGTGATGATATCGGACGACAGGGATGAACGGATACTCATCAGTGTTGACGCCCTTTCCAGCGCGGAAATCACCAGGCCCTGAGTCGCGGCTTCCCGCATTGCGCGCGCTGCGGCGGCGTGCGGGGCTGACGCTCGTGGAGGTTCTGCTGGCGGTGGCGATACTTGGCAGCGGGCTGGCGGTGCTGCTGACCGCGGCTTCGCGGTGTCTTGCCGTGATGCGCCGCGCGCGCGACTACCAGACGGCGCAGTGGGTTCTGACGCTCGGCGAAGCCGCGCACTTCACCACGGAGACCAACAGCCTCGACAGTTTCGAGGTTGCGGGGGATTCCTCGCTGGTTCCTGGATTCACGTTCTCGCGCGAGGTCGATCCGGACGATGACGAGGACGGTCTGTGCGTCATGCGCACGAAGGTTACGTGGGCGGACCGTGGAGGGGAAGCGTTCGAAGAAGTCGTCTCTTTCGTGCGGGACCCGGACTTCAAGGAGAAGAAGCGGTGAGCGCGGGATGGCGTCATGGCGGGCGCGGAGGCGGCTTCACGCTGCTTGAGCTGTTGCTTGCGGTTTCGATCCTCGTGGTCGTGAGCGCGCTGACGTACCTGACTTTCAACACCGTCATCACCGCGTGGAAGCGCGGCACGGAGATGGCCGAGGGCATACACCACGGCGACTACGTGCTTGACCAGCTTGTCATGGCGATGCGGTCCGCATACTGCCCCGACGGGCAGGCGAAGGGGTACGGGTTTCTCGTTGAAGACGGTTCCGACGGCCGCTACGCGCACGACAAGGTGAGCTGGGTGAAGCTTGGTTCCTCTCTTGTCGGCCGGCAATCGGAGCTTGCCGACAGCCCGCACCGCGTCGAGTTCACGATCGAGGGTGCGGGGGATGATTCCCAGGTATCGGTGCGCGCGTGGCGCGTTGTAGGGCAGCCGGAGGATTTCGACCCGTCGGATGAGAAGCCCGTCTTCATATCCCGCAGGGTGGAGGGCTTCGACTGTCGCTGCGCGCTCGGCCTCGAGGACGGCGAGATAAAGTGGGAAGACGAGTGGGAAGGTGAACTGACGAACAGGATTCCGCGCTACGTCGAGGTGACCGTTCATCTCCGCGGTCTGGGCGGGCGGGAGCCGCTGGAGCTTCGCAGGCTGGTTGAGATACCCGTCGCGCTTCTGCAGGCGGTCAAGCCGTGAACGCGTGTCGGAACAGGCGCGGAGGCGGTTCGGCGCTCATCGTGACGCTTTGGGTCCTTGGCCTTCTATCCGTGCTGGTTTCCTCGCTGGCGTTCGACGCGCACATCGAGGCGCGAATCACGTCCTACTACCGCAAACGCGTCAAGGCCGAGCACCTTGCCCGGTCCGGCGTGGAAGTCGCGCGCATGCTCATGGTGCGTAGCCAGGCCATTCTGGACAACGCCGAGGCGGAAGAAGGGGACCGCTGGTTCGAAGACGCCAGGCGGCTGAAGGAAGGAGCATCCGTAACGGTGACAGAGAAGGCCGGGGACGGCGCGGTCACCGTAACCATCGTTACGGAGAAAGCCCGGCGGAACGTCAACACGCTCAAGACCGAGCTTGAATGGGAGAAGGTTCTCGAGGTCGGCGGGATTCCGGAGGACATGTGGCCGAAGCTGATTGACCCGGCGCTGGACTGGATTGACACCGACAACTCTCCGCGGCCGGGCGACGGCGCCGAAACCGAGGACTACTACGCGACGATTGAGCCGCCGATCCGCGCGAAGAACGGGCCGCTGGATACGGTGGGGGAACTTCTCCTTGTCAAGGGTTTCACGCCGGTCATACTATACGGAGGCGTGCTTGACCCGGGCGCGGAAGGCGCGGCGCAGATCACCGTTTCGGGCATTGCCGATCTGCTTACCGTCTACGGCGGGGCGCAGGTGAACGTCAACGCCGCCACGCGCCGCGTTCTACAGTCGGTTCCCGGGATGGACGATGTGCTTGCCGGCGCGGTCGTTGAGGAGCGCGCCGGGTACGAGGGCAAGGGTGCTTTCTTCAAGGATGATGCTGACCTTTTCAAGCGGATCCCGGAACTGAACGACGAGAATATCCGCAAGTACATCACCACCCAGAAAGAGAACTACTATCGTGTCACTTCCGTCGGCGAGGTGCAGGGCGTGAGGCGGCGTGTCGGAAGCGTTGTTCGGTTCAATGCCGACCGCGGGCGCCTCACGATTCTCAGGTGGCAGGAAGAGGAGTAGCCGCAGGCGATGCCCCGGGACATTCATGCCGGTTGGGTTGCGGAAGGCGGGTGCGTCGGTGTTTCCATCGTGAAACCCGGCGGCCGCGCGGCCGTTAACGCGGAAGTTCCGGCTGTTGACGGAAATTCGAAACCGCTTGAGCCGGCGGCGCTCGGCGCCGCGGTTCGTGCGGCGGCCGGGCGCGCGCGCGGCGCGGTTTCGGTGGCGGTTCCGCTCAGCGACACGCTTGTCAGGGTGGTCGAGCTTCCCACGAGGGACCCGGCCGAGATCGCTTCCATGGCCAGGCTGCAGGCGGACAAGATTTCGCCTTTCCCGGTGGAAAAGACCGTTGTCTCGCACGAGGTTCTCGGGGAATCCGAGAATGGCGCTCTCGTTCTCATCGGTCTTGTGCGCGAAGAGGTGGCGGACGCCGCCGGCGCCCTTGCCCGCGGAGCGGGTTTTGATCCGAGGCGCGTTGACATATCCGCCATGGGCAGGTGGCAGACGCTGGCGGATGCGTCGGCGGTCGAGGAGTCCGGCCGGCATGTGCTCCTCGTCGAGGAATCCGGCGGATGGGAGCTTGTCGTCTACCAGCACGGCGCGCCGTTGCTGATGCGGCCGCTTGATGTTGAACCTGGGTGTGGGCCCGAGGCCCTTGCATCCACGCTCTCCGGGTCGGTCGCGTTCGCGCTGATGGCCGTTGAGATGGATCACGGCGCCGGCTCGGTTTCGTCGGTTGTTGTCTGGCGCGCGTCGGATTCCGATCCCGTTCTTGCCGCAGCGCTGGGCAAGCTGCTCGGAGCGCGGGGGCAGTCGCGGTCTCTCCTCGAGCTTGCCCCGCGCAGCGAGGGTGTGGCGCGCCGCGGCATGCCTCGTGCGACTCCCGTGCTGGATCTGACGCCGGAATCATGGCGGAAGGTGCGGCGCGTGCTGGAGTTCAGAACCCGCGCGATCGGCATCCTGGCTGCGGTCCTTATCCTGTGGGCGCTGTCGGCCGCGGCGCTGTTTGGCGGCGTCGGAGTCGAGGAGGGCAGGCTTCGCGCCCTTGAAGCCGAGCGCGACATGCTCAAGCCGAAGGCGATGGACGTGAGGACTCTCAGGCGGCGCGTCATACAACTCGGGACCTACGGCAAGGGTGCCCTTTCCGCGTTGGACTGCATGCGCGAGATAGCCTCGATACAGCCGCAGGGCCTGGACCTCAACTCGTTCACCTACAGGAAGGGCGATGCCCTGAAGATCGGCGGCGAGTGCGAGGATGTGAACCTGATCTACGACTTCCGCAGGAAGCTCGATGCCAGCAGCACGCTCGCCGGTGCCACGCTGAACGGGCCGGCATGGGACCGTCAGCGCAGGAAGAACACGTTCGAGGTGGAACTGAAGCTTCCGGAGGCGTCCGAATGAAGCTCACGAGGAGGGAAGCGACTCTTGGTGTTGCCACGCTTGCCGTCTGCCTCTTCGGCGGAACGGCGATCCTGGCGCGCCCGAACCTGGAGCGCTGGAAGGCCCTGAGATCTGAGCAGCGCGCGGCCCGCGAGACTATTGCGGAGTACGAGGGGCTGATCGCAGAGGCTCCCGGCTGGCAGGCGAAATTCGACGAATTGAGTTCGAAGCTCGTGGCGCGGCCGGCATCCGGCAGAACCGACGTGTTCTGGCTTTCAGAGATAGACCGGGTGGCTTCCATGCACGGGTTGAACATTCCGCGCCGGCAGGCGCTGGACGAGCGGGCGATGGGAGAGATATTTGAGCTTCCCGTCGAGTGCCAGTGGGAAGGCACGCTTTCCTCGCTGGTCCATTTCCTCTTTGATCTGCAAACACGCGGTGTTATGTTCGACGTGCGTCAGTTGCTTGTGAAGCCGGTGGGCAAGGACCAGTTGCGCGGCCGGTTCGTTGTTCACTGTGCGTACAGGCGTGAGAAGTCCCCGTCCGCCGCGGGGAGTACGGCTGGAGCCAATCCATGAGCAGATTTACGGCTGGAACGTGCCTGTCGCTCCTGTTCGCTTTTTCGTTGAGATCCCTCGCGCAGGACCTGCTGCCGCCTTCGGCGCCGGTGCGTCTGCCGAACGGGCTCGGATCCGCGCCGGCGGTGATGCCGACGCCGGCAGCGAGTGCCCCGGCCGCCGTCCCTGATCCGGCCGCCGATCTGCCCGGGGGCGAGCTCAAATTCAACATGGCCAGCACGGAGATCGTGCTGAACGACTACGCGCAGAAGACCGGGCGCACACTGCTGATGGCGCCCAACCTGCCGAAGGTAAGCGTGACGCTCCGGAGTCAGGGCGCTCTCCCGATGACCGACTACCTCCAGGCGATAGACACCGTTCTCACGATGAACGGGATAGCGCTGCTGAAGGTCGGCGACACTTTCCTGAAGGCCGTTCCCATCGCCCAGGCCGGCGAGGAAGCGATGAAGATCAGTGAAGTCGCCGGCGAGGATCCGCTGCCGGAGAAGGGGCAGCTCGTCAGCCAGATGATGGTGATCCGCAACATCGAGTTGGAAACAGCGAAGAAGGCGGTTGATGCGCTGAAACACGGCTACGCGAAGGTTGTTCCCTTCGAGAGCATCAACAGCCTCCTGATCACCGACGATGCCGCCAACATAAACAGGATCATGCAGATGCTGCGCATAGTGGACCAGCCGGTGGAGGTGCGGGAGGAGCCGAACATCATTCACATCCTTCACGCGAAGCCGGCCGACATAAAGGCCAAGCTTGAGGAGATAATCGCCGAATCGCAGAAGGACGAGGCGAAGAAGGCGGTTGTCGCGCAGCCGCGCATGTCCGGCGCGCCGGGTGTCGTGCCCCGGCCGGCTGGCCCGGCGGCGCCCGTCGGCCTGATCCGGCCCGGGTTGCGCTCGCTGGTCCCGACAGCACCGTCGCCAGCCGAGGAGCAGATCGTCGAGACAGTCATAGAGGAAGCCGAGCGCGGCATCATCCGCGGCAAGGTCAGGATAGTCTCCGACGACCGGACCGGCATTCTCATAATCATCACCAGGCCGGAGAACATGTCGTTCTTCGAAAAGATCATAAAGGTGCTCGACGTCGCCACCGCGCCTGACGTGATAGTGAAGGTGTTCAGGCTGGAATACGCCGAAGCCAAGGCGGTCGCCGGCATGCTCAACGATCTTGTCGGCGCCGCGGCGAAAGGCGAAGACGCGTCCAAGCCGGTGCGCGCGGAGGGGGCTGCGGAAGGCGAGGCCGCCGCGTTGCGCGATTACGTGAAGAGCCTTGGTGCCGGCGGCGCGGAGAAGGCAGGGAAGTCGAAGATAGGCGAGCTTTACAAGGACAACATCAAGATACTCTCAGACGAGCGGACGAACTCGCTGATAATCATGGCCAGCCGGTCCGACATCGCGACGATATCGGAGATCGTCGCGGACATGGACATGATGCTTTCACAGGTGCTGATAGAGGCGGCGATCCTGGATATCCAGTTGAGCGACACGCTGAGCGCCGGCGTCGACTGGCTGCAGCGTTCGATGGTGTCTTTCAATGAGAACGGGGCGGGCACCAGGACTCCGGTCCTGGCTTTCACCGGGTCCGGCGGCGGCGGCTCGGCCACGCCGTTCAACGCCACGGCGGCTTCCAGTCCGGTTCCGTTTGCCGGGCTGTCGTACTACTTTACCTACTTCGGGCTGAACCTTGACGCCGTGCTGAAGATGGCGCAGACGGACAGCCGCGTGAAGGTCGTGTCAACGCCGGTGATCCTCACCACGGACAACAAAGAGGCCAAGATCACTTCAACGGATCTGATGTACGTCTATTCCGGCACGACAAGGCGCAGTTCAACCGAGGGCGGCGATTACGACAACTACGAGCAGAAGGAAGTCGGCCTCGAGCTGACGGTCAAGCCGCACATCAACGAAAACCGGGTTGTGATGATGGACATCGAGCAGCGGCTGAGCCAGCCGAACGCCAAGGCGACCCAGGGCGTGGCGACCGAGAATTTGACGGGTACGATCATCTACAGCTCGCGCACCCTGTCCGCGGCCATAGCCGTGGAGAACAGGCAGACGATCGTGCTTGGCGGGCTCGTTTCCGAGCGGACGTCAAACACAAAGGGCGGCATCCCCGTGCTGAGTTCCATCCCGTTCCTGGGCTGGCTGTTCGGGTCGCACGGCAAGACCGCATCGAAGACCGAGACGGTGGTTTTCATCACGCCGTATGTGCTCGACACGCCGGAAGACATAGCCGCCGAGTCGCGGAGGCGGAAGCAGGCTTTGCAGGCGGAGGGGCTCTGGAAGCAGGGGTGGTCGGAGAGTGAACTGGCCGATCCCGCCCGCGGATCTCCGGCGAAGAAGGGGCAGCCGCCGGCGCCGAAACCGGCGGCTCCGGTCCGGTCTCCCGACCCCGGCAGCGCCCGTGTTCCCGCGGGCTCCGACGGGCGTGACGCGGAAGCGGCGATCAGGGTCGCCGAGGCCGAGCTGGCCGTCCGCGAGCGGATTCTCAAGGCGAGAACCGAGGTGATGACGGCAAGGCAGAAGAATCTGGACATCGCCCGGCGCGAACAGGAACTGGCCGAGAAAGAACTCCAGCTGCGCCGCCGTGAACTGGAACTGGCCGAGAGGGAAAGAGCGCTTGGCGGTTCGGAGCGCGAGGTGCAGGTGAGGAGCGGGTTGGTGGCGGAACAGGAAGCGAAACTGTCGGACCGCAGGCGGGAAGTCAGGCTGCGCGAGATGGAACTTGACGCGGCTGATGAGTCTCCCGTCGTGGCGGTTGCGGCGGGGCAGGAGCAGGCGGGCGCAAGCGCAAACTGACCGCCGAAGTTTTCCTGTTGGAAGCAGTTGACATCCTTCGCGGGCTTCGGTACTGTGCGCCTCTCTTTTTTGCCCCATCAGGTGGAAAGATATAAGTATGAAGACTACCAGGGCCGGTGATCCCGGCGACAACAGGAAGTGGGTTGTGTTTGATGCCGCGGGTCAGCCGCTTGGCCGGCTGGCGGTAAAGGTTGCCAACGCTTTGCGCGGGCGCAACAACCCTGATTACACTCCGAACGTTGATACCGGCGACTTCGTCGTTGTGATCAACGCCGAGCGCGTGAAACTTACCGGCCGCAAGGAAACGCAGAAGATATACCAGCGTTACTCCGGCTACCGCGCAGGTCTGAAGAAGACAACGGCTGCGGTCATGAGGGAGCGTCATCCCGACAGGATGATCCGCGAGGCGGTACACGGCATGTTGCCGGGCAACGCCACGAGGCGGAAGCTCGAGACACGGCTGAAGGTGTACGCCGGGCCGGAACACCCGCACGCGGCGCAAGCGCCGGTTGCCGCGGGTTCGGCGAAGTGACAGTGCCCCGTGTTCGGGGCGGGAGAGTGAAACGTGGTTGATACCAAGAACGCGTTTGTTGCCACCGGGCGCAGGAAGGATGCCGTCGCCCGCGTATGGCTGTCGCCCGGCACGGGCAAGCAGCAGGTGAATCGGCGCCCGTTCGAGAACTATTTCCCCAGCGAGGCCCTTCGCAGCTTCATTGAGCAGCCTCTGAAGCTGACGAACGCCGTGGGCCGTTACGACCTTTTCGCCAAGGTTTCCGGCGGCGGGCCGACCGGCCAGGCGGGCGCGGTGCGCCACGCGCTGGCCAGGGCGTTGCTGGCCGCGGATGCCTCTCTTCGCGATGTGCTCAGGAGCAGCGGTTGCCTCACGCGGGACGCCCGCATGAAGGAACGCAAGAAGGCCGGCCAGCCCGGCGCCCGCAAGCGCTTCCAGTTCTCGAAGCGTTAATTCGCCGGGATTGAGCAAGACAGCGCGCCCTGCGTGTTCAGGGCGCGAGAACCGTCCAGATGCCGATTGCATTTCTTAAGCGGCTGAGCCGCCATATTTTCGGAAGCCCGGCCCGGGCCGGGAAGCCGGGCCCGGTCGCCAAGTCCATGTCGGTTTCCTCCGGTGAACCGCGCCGGAGGCAGCGCCGCAGGCGGAAACGCCCGGTGGCGCAGTCCGAGCAGCTCATTCGTCCCGCACAGCCTGACCAGGCGCCGTCGGCGCAGGAGTCCGCTGCGTGGACCCAGGCGGATCATCCCGTGCCCGAGAAAGCCGGCAGTGTCCGGTTCCACGACCTGGGGCTGCCGGACCCGCTGATGCGCGGGATCCACGAGTGCGGATTCAGCTATTGCACGCCGATCCAGGCGAAGGTGCTGGCCAGGCCAGACGATTCCGACCTGACCGGCCGCGCGCAGACGGGAACGGGCAAGACCGCCGCGTTCCTGATACTTCTCTTCCGCCGCTTTCTGGAGAATCCCCGCAGCGCGCATGGCGGCAGGCCTGCCAGGCCACGGGCCCTGGTGATCGCGCCGACGCGCGAGCTGACCGTGCAGATCGTCGAGGAAGCCGACATGCTCGGGCGATATGCGGGTTTCAGGTCGCTTGCCGTTTACGGCGGCATGGACATGGACAAGCAGGAGAGGGAACTGACGGCCGAAGCGCCTGACCTTGTGGCTGCCACTCCGGGGCGTCTTCTGGACTTTGTGCGCAGGGGCGTAATTGACCTCTCGGCGGTCGAGGTCTTCGTTGTTGACGAGGCTGACCGGATGCTCGACATGGGTTTCATTCCCGACGTCAGGCGCATCGTCGGCAAATTGCCCGGCAGGGACAACCGGCGGACGCTGCTGTTCAGCGCGACGCTGACTTCCGAGGTCCGCATGCTTGCGGGTCAGTGGATGAAGAACGCGGTTGTGGTGGAGGTCGAGCCGGAAAACGTCGCTGTCCAGACGGTGGACCAGGTCGTATACGCGGTTGCCTCGAAGGAGAAGTTCGCCGTTCTCTACAACATTCTCAGGAAGCCGGAGGCAACGAAGGTTCTCGTGTTCGTCAACCGGCGCGACCGCACGCGCGATCTCGTGGAGATGCTTGGCGCCTGCGGGCTCTCGACCGACATGCTTTCCGGCGACGTGGAACAGAAGAAACGCCTGAAGATACTCGATGCGTTTCGGGATGGGCGGCTGGGCGTTCTAGTCGCGACGGATGTCGCCGGCCGCGGCATACACGTGGACAGCATATCGCACGTGGTGAATTACGACTTCCCCTACGAACCCGAGGACTACGTACACCGTATCGGCAGGACCGGCCGTGCGGGACAGAGAGGCGTCGCCGTGTCGCTGGCATGCGAGGACGAGTCGTTCGTCATTCCCGAGATAGAGAAGTACATTGGCCGGAGTCTTCCGTGTTCGGTGCCGCCGGAGGATCTGCTCCAACCGGCGCCTGAAGCCGCCTTCCGCCGGCGGCGCGAGCAGCGTCCGGAGCGCGGTAGAAGCGGCTATCGTCCCGGCGCAGGGCGGCCTCGGCATCCGCGGCGTTGAACGAGTCGCGGCTCCATTGCGGGCGTCCAGTTTCTGTTCGACTTTCCATGGCCGATTGCGGATAGTGACGCGCGTTTTTTGTGCTCCCGGAGACTACTGATGAGCAGCAATACCAGCGGTATGGTTGATTTGGAAGGCGGTGTGACTGCGGCGAAAGGGTATTCGGCGGCGGGAATCCACGCCGGCATCAAGAAGAGCTCGAAGGACCTTGCGATCGTCGTTTCGAATCCGCCCGCGGCAGTCGCGGGCGTTTTCACGACAAACCGCGTGCAAGGCGCCACCGTGAAGCTCTGCCGCGAGCGTTTGCGCGGCGGGAAGGCGTCGGCGATCGTCATCAACAGCGGATGCGCCAACGCATGCACCGGCGCGCGCGGGATTGCGGACGCCGGGCGCATGGCCGCCGTTACCGCGTCGGCCCTGAAGACGGCCGAGTCCACGGTTTTCGTATGCTCCACGGGCACGATCGGGATATTCCTCCCGATGGACGTGATTGAGAAGGGCATTGCGAAGGCTGCCGGCCTGGTCTCCGCACAGGGCGGCGATGATGCTTCCGAGGCGATCATGACCACCGACACCGGGCCCAAGAGGGCGGCGGTCGAGTTCACGGCCGGCGGGGTGAAGTCACGGCTTGGCGGCATGGCAAAAGGCGCTGGCATGATCGAGCCGAAGATGGCGACGATGCTTTCGTTCATCACCACCGATGCCGCGGTTGACGGGGCATCCCTTCAGAACGCCCTTGCGCGGGTGGTGAACAGGACTTTCAACCGCATAAGCGTGGACGGGGACCAGAGCTGCAACGACACGGTGCTTCTGCTTGCGAACGGCGCGGCGGCGGGCGCGGTGCTCGGCGAGAAGCATCCTGACTGGCCGGTGTTCGAGGCGGCGCTCGAGAACGTGGCCATGCGGCTGGCGCACAAGATAGTGATCGACGGGGAAGGCGCAACGAAGTTCGTCACCGTCCAGATCCGCGGGGCCGCGAGCGACTCGGACGCCGAGAAGGCGGCTCGCGCGATAGCAAACTCGCTCCTGGTGAAGACCTCGTGGTTCGGGCAGGATCCGAACTGGGGCAGGGTGATAGACGCCGCCGGTTATTCCGGCGCGATCTTCGATCCTGACCGGGTGGACATCTCCTACGATGAGCTTGCGGCGGTGCGCGGCGGCATGGCAGCGCCGGGGATGACCAAGGGCGCTCTTGCCGAGGTCCTGAAGCGGAAGCGGTTCACCGTGGACGTGAACCTGAACGCCGGCGCCGCCGAAACGCGGCTGTTCACCTGCGACTGCAGCCACGAATACGTCAGCATCAACTCGGAGTACACCACGTGAGCGCAACCGGCACGTCCGGCGGCAAGCGCACCGGCGAACTCATCCGCAAGGCCGCGGTCCTGATCGAGGCATTGCCGTACATCCAGCGTTTCCGGAACGAGATAGTCGTCGTGAAGCTCGGCGGCAGCGCGATGGAGGACAAGTCGCACGTCGAGAGCGTTCTGCGTGACGTGGCTTTCATGGAGTGTGTCGGCATGCGGGCTGTGGTGGTGCATGGAGGCGGCAAGGCGATATCGCGCGGGATGGACAGGCACGGCATCAAGCCCTCCTTCGTGCGCGGACACAGGGTTACCTGCGAGCGCACGATCAGGATCGTGGAGCAGGTGATGAAGGAAGAGCTGAACCCGTACCTCGTTTCCGTGTTGGGCGGGATGGGAGCGAATGCCGTGGGCATGAACGGCGAGGACGTGTTGCGGGTTGTCCGCAAGACACACCTGGACGAGAAGACCGGCGAGCTGCTGGACTGGGGATTTGTCGGCGAGCCCGGCGATGTGGACACGGGTCCGATTCTTTCTGCGCTTGATTCGGGAGCGGTTCCGGTGATGACGCCGCTGGGGCGCGGCCCGGACGGGAAGGTGCATAACGTCAACGCCGATTCCGCCGCCGCGGCGGTGGCAAAGGCGCTTCATGCGAGGAAACTGGTATTTCTCAGCGACGTGCCGGGGGTGTTGAGGGACCCGGAAGACGAGACATCCCTTCTTTCCACGTTGAAGGTGGGGGATGTTGAGAGGCTTGTGCAGGAAGGCGTGATATCGGGCGGGATGCTGCCGAAGATACAGGGCTGCATTGACGCGGTTCACGCCGGCGTGCGGAAGGTGCACATGGTGGACGGCCGGATGCCGCACTCGATCCTGCTGGAAGTGTTCACGGATGAGGGAGTAGGGACGGAGATAATGTGAAATGAGCAAGACCCAGGAAATAGTCGAACGGTACCAGAAGTACGTGATGCCCACATACGCGCAGAAGCTCGCGCTGGTGCGCGGCAAGGGCACCCGCGTGTGGGATTCCGAGGGAAAGGTCTATCTCGACTTTGCGGCCGGCATTTCGGTCGTCAACGTCGGCCACAGCCATCCGGCGGTCGCGCAGGCGGTGGCCGAGCAGGCGCAGGTTCTGACCCACGTTTCGAACATGTACTACAACGAGAACCAGTCATTGCTGGCCGAGAAGCTTTCATCGCTTTCGATGGGCGGCAAGTGTTTCTTCTGCAACTCCGGCGCCGAGGGGAACGAGGGGCTCATAAAGCTCGCGCGGCTCTGGGGGCATGACAAGGGCCGTTACGAGGTCATTTGCATGAAGAACTCCTTCCACGGGCGCACTCTTGCGACGGCGGCGGCGACCGGGCAGGACAAGGTCAAGAAAGGCTTCGAGCCGATGCCGGAAGGGTTTGTCCATGCCGAGTTCAACAACCTCGACTCTGTCGCGGCGCTGGTCGGCGAGAAGACCGTGGCGGTTCTGCTCGAGGCTGTGCAGGGCGAAGGGGGCGTTGTTCCCGCCGACGAGGCGTTCTTCAACGGCGTGCGCCAGCTCTGCAATGACAAGGGGCTGCTGATGCTTTGCGACGAGGTGCAGTGCGGCATGGGCCGGACGGGAAACTGGTTCGGGTTCCAGGGCTACGGAGTCCAGCCTGACGCATTTTCGCTGGCCAAGGCGCTGGGGAACGGCTACCCGATCGGCGCGGTTGTGGCGGCGCCCGGGGTTTCGGACGTGTTCCAGCCGGGCAAGCATGCCAGCACATTTGGCGGCACGCCCCTGGCCTGCGCCGCGGCGTTGGCGGCGATCCGGGTGATTGAGGAGGAGGGGCTTCTGTCGCGCGCGGCGGAGAAGGGTGCGGAGTTCAGGAACGCCCTTGGCGGATTCGTCGGCAAGTTCGCTCACGTCAAGGAAGTCCGAGGCCGCGGTTTGATGGTCGGCATTGTCCTCGACGAACCGGCCGGGCCGCTGGTGCAGATGCTGTCCGACGCCGGGCTGCTGACGCTTGCCACGGCGGAGAAGGTTGTGCGGTTCCTGCCTCCGTTGAACGTGCGGGACAACGAATTGGAGGAGGCCGTGGACATCGTGGGCGACTGCCTTGCCGAGTGGCATGGCGAGCAGACCGCCGAGTGATGGGCCGTTTTTCCTGGAGGGAGCTTCGATGAAGCTGGCTGACGTAAGGGGCGAGAAGCTGGGTGTTTGCGTTTCCGGCGGCCTTGACAGCCGCACGATCGCGAAGAGGCTTGTTGACGCCGGCGCGAACGTGCAGTGCTTTGCGGCCGACCTGGGGCAGGCTGATGAGTCCGATATCGGCGAGATATCGAAGCGCATGGCCCCGTGCGGCGTGCACACGACGATAGTTGACCTGAAGCAGGAAATGGCCGAGGCCTGTTTCCAGATGATCCGCGCGCAGGCGATGTACGACGGCGGCTACTGGAACTCGACCGGCATAGCACGCGCGGTGACGGTGCGCGGGCTGATCCCGGAGATGAAGAAGCGCGGGTGCGCAGTCCTCGTTCACGGCGCCACCGGGCGCGGCAATGACCAGATGCGGTTTGAGCGGTACACCAACGTGTTGGCGCCAGAAATGAAGATTTACGCGCCCTGGCGCGATCCGGACATGCTGAAGGAATTCCCGGGCCGGAAGCAGATGGCCGACTACCTGAGCAATGCCGGGATCGAAGCGTTCCCGGGCGGCCGCAAACGTTACTCGACGGATGCGAACCTCGCGGGGCTATCCTACGAGGCGGAGGATCTGGAGAGCCTGGAAACTCCCAGCACGATCGTGGAGCCGCAGATGGGCGTGTGGCCGATGAAGGCGCCGGACAGGCCGGAGCCGTTTGTTGTCCGTTTCCGCCGCGGCAACGCCGTGGAGATACAGAACAAGCCGGTGTCCGCGCTCGATGCGATGCAGATAGCCAACCACATCGGCGGGCGGAACGGGATCGGTCTCAAGAACGCGCTTGAGAACAGGATTGTCGGCACCAAGAGCCGGGGCGTGTATGAAGCGCCGGGAATGGAACTGCTCGGCTTTTGCCTCAGGCAGGTATACCAGGCGGTGCTGGATCGTCGCTGCACGGCGCTGTTTCAGCAGCTTTCCTCGCTGGTGGCCGGGCAGGTTTATGACGGGCGCTATTTCGACCCGCTGACGACGGCTTCGCTGGCGGCGATGGATTCATTCGCACAGCATGCCAACGGGCTTGTGAGGGTGAACCTGTACAAGGGCAACATCCTCTTCTCAAGCCTGAGCGATTGCCCTGGTTCAATCTACAACGAGGCCGACTCTTCGATGGAGGCGAGCGCCGGGCTGAATCCGGTGAGCTCGCAGGGCTACGCCGAGATCCAGAGCGTCGAAGCCAAGGCCCTTGCCAGGGCCGGGCAGATACGCGCGTGACGGGCCGTGGGCTGCCGGCTGGACCGTGACGAAATGAGCCGCGCTGGAGACAGACCGGGAACGGCGGACGCGATGCCCGCCGTTCTGACCGTCGCCGGGTCCGACAGCGGCGGCGGGGCCGGAATACAGGCGGATCTCAAGACCTTCGAGGCGATCGGAGTTTTCGGCACTTGCGCAATCACCTGTCTCACCGCCCAGAATCCGGACGGCGTACAAGGCGTTGAGGCCGCGAGTCCCGGGATTGTGGCGGCGCAGGTCAAGGCGGTCGTGGAAGCATTTGACGTGCGCGCCGCCAAGACGGGAATGCTCTATTCCACGGAGTTGATCGATGCCGCGGTCGAGGCGCTGGCGGCCGCTCGGATTCCCGCGCTGGTCGTGGACCCGGTGATGGTCGCCACATCCGGCGCGCGGCTGCTTGCCGAAGACGCCGTCGAGGCGATGTGCCGGAGACTTCTGCCGGCGGCGACGGTTGTGACGCCGAACCTTCCCGAAGCCGAGGTGCTGGCCGGCCGGCGCATGGACTCGCTTGACTCGATAAGGGCGGCCGCAATGGATCTTTCCGGCCGGTACGGCGCGGCGTTTGTCGTAAAGGGCGGCCACCTGGAGCATGGCGACGATGTGGTGGACGTGCTTGCCGATGGCGGGCGGATCCACGAATTCAGGACGCCGCGTATCAGGACCGCGCAGACTCACGGCACGGGCTGCACCTTCTCCGCCGCACTCGCTGCGTATCTCGCGCTGGGCCGCGGACTGCCGGCGGCTGTTGAGTCGGCGCAGAAGTTCGTTGCCGGCGCCCTTCGCGGATCGGTTCCCGTCGGCCGCCACAGTCCGCTTCGCTGGCGCGGGGCGAAGATGCCGTGACGGGCTCAGGCGACGAACAGGAAGGGGAGAGTGTGACCGGGCAGGGAGTCAGCCCCATGAAGGCGGAAGGCGCGCGTGGCCGCGTGCGCCTGCGCTGGAACGTGATCGCTCCGCTGGTCATCGCCATGGCGGTCTTTGCCGCCTACTCGAACACGTTCACCTCGCCGTTCCTGTTTGACGACGCGAACGTGATTCTTGCAAACCGGCGCGCGCGCGAGTTCCTGCCGCCGTGGGATCACATCTTCCAGCCGTGCAGGTTCGTGACGGACCTGACCTTCGCGGCCAACTACGCGACGGGCAGGCTCAACCCGGCCGACTACCACCTCACGAACATACTGATACACCTGGCGGCGGCGCTGTTCCTGTTCGGCGCCGTGCGGCGCGTCTGTCTTCTCCCGAAGCTGGCCGGGGCATACGGGCCGGCCTCTTTGCCTCTGGCATTCTGTGTTGCCCTGCTCTGGGCCGTGCACCCGTTGCAGACTGGAAGCGTCACGTACCTGTGTCAGCGTTCCGAGTCGCTGATGGGCATGTTCTACCTTGCGGCGCTCTACTCACTGTTGAGGAGCCTTTCCTGTCGGAGCCGTGCGATGTGGCAGGGGTTGGGGGTTGTGGCATGTGCGCTTGGGATGGGGACCAAACAGGTGATGGTGACGGCGCCGGTGATGCTCTTGCTCTTTGACCGGGTCTTCATCTCCGGTTCCTTCCGCAAGGCGTTGCAGGAACGGCCGATGTTCTACGCCGGGCTGTGTGCGACATGGGTCGTGCTCGCCTCTCTGATGGCGCTTGAGGCGGCGGCGCCGCATGCGGCGCGGGAGATGGGGCTGGAGGTGGACAGGGTCCGCTATATACTCGCGCAGCCGGGAGCGGTGATGCGTTACCTGCGGCTTGCGTTGATCCCGGCCGGGCAGTGCCTCGATCCGGCATTCGAACCGCCCCCGGTGTCATGGGGCGCAGTTGCCGGCGCCCTGCCGCTGCTCTTTGCCGGCGCGGCCACGTTGTGGGCGTTCTTTCGGCATCCTGCCGTCGGGTTCCTGGGGTTGTGGTTCTTCGGGATACTCGCCCCGACATCAAGTGTGATGCCGCTTGAGGACGTCTTCTTCGAGCACAGGGCCTATCTTCCGCTCGCGTCGGCTTCAGCGGCTTTTGTGTTTGGCGCCGACTGGCTGATGCGGAAGCTGGCGCGCGGCGGCGGGCCCGGCCGCCGCCTGGCGTCGAGGGGGGTGGCGCTTGTGTGCCTGCTGGCGCCGGTCGCGGCTGTTCTTGTTCTGCTGTCACATCAAAGAAACACGGTTTACCGGTCCGCCGTAACGGTCTGGCAGGACGTGTTGCGCAAGCGGCCGGAGAACCTGCGCGCCTATGTCGGGCTCTCGGTGGGGCTTCTCGGCGAAGGCCGGCATGCCGAAGCGGAGGCATGCTGCGCAGAGTTGCTTCGCAGGCTTGAGTCAGTGCCGGCAACGACGGAGGCCGACATCGCAGGGATCCCCGACGGTGAAGGGCGGCGGCGCGCTCTTTCGGTCACCAGGCTGCATGCCTCAGCGCGAAACAACATGGGGCTTGCCCTCTACGGGCAGGGGCGGGACGCGGATGCCGTTCCGCATTACCTCGAGGCGATACGGATATATCCTTCGCATCCCAAGACGTACAACAACCTGGCGCTTGCCTACGACCGCACCGGCAGGCGCGAGGAGGCCGCGGAGATGTGGCGGCAGGCGCTGGCGGTGAGCCCCGGCTACGCCAAGCCGCATTTCTTTCTTGGGCTGATGGCCGAGCAGGAGGGGCGGCACTCCGACGCCGTGGCGCATCTCCGGTCGGCGCTGCGCGGAGAGCCGGGATTGACGCCGGCGCGGCAGCATCTCGCGTGGCTGCTGGCGGTATCGTCCGACGACGCACTAAGGGATGGGGAAGATGCCGTTCAGCTTGCCGAGGAAGCAAACCGGGCGACCGGCGGGCAAAGCGCCGAGGTGCTCGATGTTCTGGCCGCCGCCCTTGCCGAGGCCGGCAGGTATGACGCGGCGGTTGAGACCGCGACGGCTGCTGTTGCGCTGTTGAGGCGGGCGGGCGCCGATGGCGACCGCCTCGGACAGGTCGAGGCGCGGCTGGCGCTCTATCGCTCAGGCAGTCCCTTCCGCGTGCTTGCGGAAGCGAGGTGAACGGCGGGGCGGCGCCTATGCGCATGCACCCGTAACTGGAGCTTGTATTTGCGGCGGGGATACGGCTATCCTTGCCGCGCACTCGGGCGGGAGTAATTCAGCGGTAGAATGTCAGCTTCCCAAGCTGAACGTCGCGGGTTCGATCCCCGTCTCCCGCTCCATTTCCGGGCTTCAGGTGTCCACAGCAGAAGCAACCAGAGTTCTTCTTGTCGAGGACAACGCGGGTTTCGTTTATCTCGTGCGTGACCTGCTTGTCAGGAAAGGGCACGGCCGTTTCACCGTTGACGCGGCCGGCTCGCTGGCAGAGGCGCTGTCGGCGATCCGCGCAGGCGGGTTTGACGTGGTTCTGCTCGACCTGGGACTTCCCGACAGCCGCAGGATAGAGACTTTTTCCCGGATGCGCGCGGCCGCTGGCGATACGCCGATCGTGATTCTCACCGTTTTGAACGACGACGAAGTTGCCCACGAAGCGATGAAAGCCGGGGCGCAGGATTACCTGGTGAAAGATCAGGTTGACGAATCCCTGCTCAAACGTTCCATCACCTACGCGATAGAGCGGGCGGCTAACCAGAAGGCTTTGCACGACATGTCGGCCAGGCTCCTGCAGTTGCAGGACGAGGAGAGACGGCGGCTTGCGCGCGAGCTGCATGACGGAACGGCGCAGGATCTTGCCGCTCTTTCCATGAACCTTTCCGTCCTTCGCAGGCACATGGACGCGTTGGGTGCTGACGGCAGGGCCGCGCTGGCCGACAGCGTGGTGTGTGCCGAGCGCTGCGCATCCGAGCTGAAGACGATGTCGCATCTGCTCTATCCGCCTCTGCTTGAGGAGATGGGGCTGGCCGGTGTGGTCAAGGAATACGTGGACGGGTTTGCGGACAGAAGCGGCATTGCCGTGGAACTGGACGTGCCGGCGGACCTCGGCCGCCTGCCTCCCGAGACGGAAACCGCGCTGTTCCGGGTGATGCAGGAAAGCCTGGCCAACATTCTGCGGCATTCCGGCAGCAGCACGGCGGCGGTCCGGTTTACTCGGGGCGCGGGAGAGATCGGGCTTGAGGTGAACGACAAGGGAAGGGGAATGCCCGGGGAACTGCCAGGTTCAGGCGGCCCTGGCGGCGTTCTGCTGGGAATTGGGATCCGCGGGATGCGTGAACGCATGCGTCAGCTTGGGGGCAGGCTCGATATAGCCAGCGGCCCCGGCGGAACGACGGTGAAAGCCGTTCTTCCGTTCATGGAGATCGAGCAGTGAAGAAGTGCTGGCGGATAATCATCGCCGACGATCACGAAATGGTCAGGCGCGGTGTGCGTTCACTGGTGAGCGGCGACGACCGGTGGGAGTTGGTCGGCGAGGCCGACAACGGCAGGGATGCCGTTGAGCTTGCGGCGGCCCTTAAGCCTGACATAGCCATCCTGGACATAACGATGCCGCTTCTCAACGGGCTGGAAGCGGCGCGGCGCATCCGCCGTCACCTTCCTGACTGTGAAGTGCTGGTCCTCACGATGCACAGTTCCCGTCAGTTGCTTCGCGAGGTGCTGGACGCCGGCGCCAGGGGCTGCATGTTGAAGACCGATGCCGGCGAGTTGATTGTCGCCGCCCTGGAAGCGCTGTCCGAACACAAGCCCTTCTTCACATCGGATGTTTCCGATCTTCTACTCGGCGACTACGCGTCGCCGCGCAACGTCCAGGAATCCCTGCGCGAACGTGGCGAGGTCCTCACCGAGCGCGAGCGCGAGATCGCCCAGCTCATCGCCGAAGGGAAGAGCAGCAAGGAAATGGCATCCGAACTCGGAATAAGCGTTCTGACCGTTGATACGCACAGAGCGAACTTGATGCGCAAGCTCGATGCCCATTCGGCCAGTGAAGTTGTCCGCTACGCCATCAGGCAGGGCTGGACGCAGGCCTGAATCCCTTCCCCGCGCATACAGGATATTACTGACGCGGATTACAGGATTCCCTGTATTCATGAATTCGCCGGGATCATGGACCATGATCCCCATGAACCGGATCATACGAACGCTTGTAGTAGATGATTCACCGGTATTGCGGCAGTCGCTCCGTCGTTTCCTGGAGGACCGCGGGCCATTCCAGGTTGTCGCCGAGGAGGCGGGTGCGGAGGCGGTTGTCGAGAGTGCGGTTCGCGAGAAGCCCGACCTGGTCGTGATAGACGTCAAGATGCCCGGGGCCGACGTCTGGAGCAAAGTGCGCACAATCAAGGCTCTGCCCGATGCGCCGAAGGTGGTCATCCTCACGCTCGAAGACGACGGGATGACCCGTGGTTCCGCCCTGGATGCGGGCACCGATGCCACCTGCGGCAAGCAGCGCGCGTGGGAAGATCTGCTCCCGATGCTGGTGAACCTGTTTCCGGGAGCCTGACTGAAATCCGGCTCCCGGCTGTTCAGGAGTGCGCGCCTTTTCCCGTCGGGAAGAGGCTCTCCATCGCGGCCCACAGTTCCCGTTCGCGTCCCGCGAACGCGGCGCCCCTTTGAGCCCGGGCCAGCCTGGTCCTCAAGGTGTAAACGGTCCTTATATGCGCATGGGAGAACCCGTTAAGCTCCGGCACTTCCAGTAAGTAGCTTGGGCTTATTTCGTCCCTCACCCTGTCGTGCATGGCGGCGACATGTGACGCGGCTTCGGTCGAGTCCATCGTCGCGTGGCGCCACTTGTAGCCGTAGCCCTTGATGCCGAAACGCTCGCGCCATTCGGGCGATGCCGTGAGCGAGAGGGGCAGGACCGCGAACATGAAGAAGAGAAACCTGTGGGCCGAGTTGCCGTCGCACGGGTATGCATTCAGCAGGTCCACGGTGTTCGATACCGTACGTTCGGTCTCGCCCGGGAAACCTACTATGAAGGTGCTTTTCGTGTTTATGCCGTGGTCGGCCAGATGGTTGACGCCGGCAAGTATGCGGTCCGGGGTGATCTGCTTGTTCATCGAAAGCAGGATGTCCGGATCGCCGGATTCTATTCCGAGCAGGATCTCCAGGCAGCCTGACCGGGCCATCAGCTCCGCGATCTCGCCGTCAACGATGCCTATCCTGACCATGCCGCGCCACCTCACCGCCAGCTTGGCCGTGATGAGCGCGCGGCAGATGTCGGCCGCGCGCTTCTTCGATCCGAACAGGTTATCGTCGGTGAAATACACGCGGCGGAAACCGTCTCTCTGCGGCGGGATAGAGCGTATCTCGTCCACCACCGAGGGCACGCTGCGGAGGCGTACGGGTCTCAGTCCTCGGAAATCGCAGAACGAGCAATGGAACCCGCAGCCCACGCCGGACTCGATCGGCACATACACGCGGGGATGCGGGAAAGAGACGCGGGCCCAGTCAACGCGCACCTCGCGCGGTGTTTCCGGCTCAAGCCGGCCGATCCGCCACTTGCCATGCATCTGGCGCGCAAGGTTGGGAACGGAGCCTGTTCCGCCTACGCCGCGCAGAGTCAGCAGCAGGTCCGCGAGAGTGCTTTCCCCGTATTCGCTGATGATGAGGAAATCCACAGGTGAAGGCCGGGCCGGGTCCACGAGGTAGTTGTGTTCCGCCAGCGCGGGCAGGATATCGTGTCCGACGAGGCCCTTTTCCGCCATCAACCGGTGCTGGTGTGACTTCCACACCTGTATGCCGCCGGCGATGACGGCGGTTCCGGGCGCGGCCTGCTTGATTTCCGCGGCGACGGCGTCAATCTGCGCCGCGAACGGCAGGAAGGTGGTTGATATCACGACTGCCCGTGGAGGCGCGGTTGCCAGGTCCGCAAGGAAGCGCTCACGCGTGGCCGAGTAGTTGCGGATCACCTCGACGCGGAGTCCGCGCGATTCGAGGTGCTGCCGGAGGTATTCGCCATTCAGAGAGAGGAACGGGCGGCCGTCGGATGCGAGGAGTGACGAGGCTCTGCCGGCGTCGCGGCCGGTTCTGAAATATGCGTCGAGGAAGTCGATCGACGCCGGGTGTCCGTCCACATCGAGGCGCATGCTCGCCCGCTCATCCTTCCCCAGCACCTCGAGCGGCTCGTCGCCTGCTATCAGTATGGCGTCCAGCCGTTCCATATCTCAGTGTCTTTCGTTCGCCCCGGGTCTCCGGCGTGTGTGTGACAGGCGTACATTATGCACGGCGGCCGGCGGAACGGACAAGGAAGGAACGGGCGAGCGTGCTTGACGGCGGACTGCGCGTGTTCGAATCTACCTGCCTGAGGGGAGGGCGGAGATGTTCACAACAGACGGTTCCGTTGGGATGTGCAGCGCGGTATCCACGACCTTCTCCGACGCGGCGACGGCGGAGAGGATAGCTGACGAGCTTGTCAATGGGCGGCTGGCGGCGTGCGGGCAGGTCACGCCGATCACGAGCGTCTACAGGTGGAAGGGCGAAGTGCGTCGTGAGACCGAGAGGCTGTTGCGGCTGAAAACCGCGCCCGGCAGGGCGAAGGAGCTGGTTGCGGCACTGCGGAAGCTTCACCCGTACGAGCTGCCGGAAATCGTCATCGAGCCGCTGGAAGTCACACCCGACTATGCGAAGTGGGTGGCGGAGGCGACGGCCGACGGGTGAGTTCAAGGCCGGGCAGGGAAAGAGCCCAGGGCTGCTCGTTCGGACTGGTTCATATCGCTGCGTATGCCGAAGCGTGTGATGACGAAGTCGTAGCGGACCGGGTCATCTGGCCGGATGGCACGGAAGCCGTCGGTTATCTGCTCGGCCATCTTGCGGCCGGACGTCTTCATGCGTGTCAGGTGAAACTCCCGTCCGAACTGCGACATGTGGGTGTCCAGCGGGATCAGGAGGCGATGCGCGCCTGCCTCCTCCCAGCCCCCCGGGTCAACGTCATCGTGCCGCACCATCCAGCGCAGAAACAGGTGCAGGCGTTTGCCCGCTCCGGCGGCGGAAGGCAGCACGTGGGCGGCGGGGCAGTCGAACCGGGCCCTGAATCGCTCCAGCGCCGGGATCACCGTTTTGTCCTTCTCGGCCAGCCCGGCCAGGAAACATGATTTCAAAGAGCCGTGTGCCAGAAGGACCGAGCGGATCCCCTTGAAGAGAGACGCAAGGTCGGAGTCCGACGTGAAGCGGTGCCGGAATCCCGCCGCCCGGCGTTCAAGCTCGCGGGGCGACGACGATATCAGCGTGAGGTGCGGTTTCCCGTCGAGTCTGGTCAGCGCGTTGTCCACGCTGCGCAGAATCTGGGCCACGCGCCCGTATGCAAGCGAGGCAGCGACGAGCCCGACGACCTCGCGATCCGCGGGCTCTTTGTAGTTGTAGAGGAATTGCAGCGGGTCCGGAGAAACGTAGCGGCGCTTGTTATACGCGAGATAGAGCCGCTCAAGGGCGTCCGGGTCAATCATGCCGCCCTGTCATTCCACGGGCGAGAAATCGCTTTTCCCCGCCGCGCAATCCGGGCAGACCCAGTCATCCGGAAGCTGATCAAAAGAGGTGCCCGGCTTCACGCCGCTGCCGGGGTCGCCCTTTGCCGGATCGTAGATGTAACCGCAAACGTCACAAACATACTTCTGCATGGTGATATCCCCCTATTGTTCCGCCGCGCCCCCGGCGGCGCAAAACCCGATACGCGGGCTGAATTGTAAGCGCGGGCGCGGGAACGGACAAACTGAATCTTGGGATGGGTGAAAGTCGCAGCGCGGTTGCCTGGCCTGACCACAGGGCGGCGATGGCGGCGGTGACCGAAGGCCGGCAATGAGGTGCAAGCGGGAATGGGGTTGAAATGGCGGAGCCGGCTGGCCTACCGTATGGGCCTTGCCGAGGGGGGGGGTGTTGAATGTCCGAGACATCTTCAGTTCCGTTGATCAAGTGGCAGTTGCCGATGAAGCGGGTGCTGCTTGCGCTTACGCCGATAGTTCTCGCCTCGATCCATTTCTTCGGCTGGCGGGTTCTCGTGATGCTGGCGATCGCCTGTGCGGCGGGTTTCCTCACCGAGTACGCCTTTGTGCGGAGGTGGGGGCAATCGGTAAGCTCCGCCGTTTTCGTGACGTGTTTCCTGTATGTTCTCTCGCTCCCCCCGAATCTTCCCATGTGGATGGTTGCGGTCGGGATCGTGGTGGCGGTTCTCTTCGGGAAGATGGTGTTCGGCGGGTTCGGTCGCAACGTGTTCAATCCGGCCCTGACCGGGCGCGCCTTCCTTTACGCAAGCTTCGGCGGGCACATGACCGCATCGTGGGTGGAGCCGGTTGGCGGCCCTGCCGGCGGCTGGGGGGCTTATGCGGCTGACGCGGTTACCCGCGCCACGCCGGGCATGCTCATGAAGGACGGGGTGGCGCAGGACATAGTGCCGCTGCTTACCGGCGCGACGTCCGGAACGGTTGGCGGCACAACGGCCCTGCTGGCGATACTGGGCGGCCTGTATCTCGTGTGGACCAAGGCCGCCAACTACAGAATCGTTGTTTCCGCATGGGCGGCGTTTTTCGTTACCCAGACCGCGCTCTGGCTTGCGGGCGTTCAAGGCGCCGGCGACCCGTTGCATACGGCGCTGGGCGGAAGCATAGCCATCGGGCTCTTCTTCTATGCGACCGACCCCGTATCCGCCGCCCAGACCAATCCAGGCAGATGGATCTACGGCGCTTTCATAGGCGCCATGTCGCCGGTGATATCGGTGTTCTCCGCGTGGCCGGCCGGCACGATGTTCGCGATACTGCTCGCCAACATGTTCGCCCCGATAACCGACCATGCCATCAGGGCCGTCCAGAAGAAAGGGCGTGCGTGAAAAAGACCGGGCGTTCTGAATGGCTTGCCACGATGCTGTTCATGACGGCCGTGACGGCGGTCTGCATCGGCGCGGTTGCGGGTCTGCATCTCGCCACGGCAAACGTGGTGGCCGCCAACGAGTCGCTGTTCCTGCGGAAGGCGGTGCGGGCCGCTGCCGGGCTGCCGGCCACGGGCGCATCAGAGCTGAACCGGTGGTGGGCCGGGGATGTGGAGCGCGAGGTCCTGCAGTCGGGCCGCGTTGCCTACCGGGTACGCGGCGGCACCGGCGGCTCCGCGGCGGTTGTGCTGGAGGCGGAGGCGGCGGGTTTGTGGGGGCGGGTGCGCGGGCTGGTTGGCTTTTCCGGGGACGGGAAGACGTTGACGGGTGTGGCGTTCACCGAGCAGAACGAGACCCCCGGGCTTGGGGCGCGCATTGAGGAGGCATGGTTCGTGGGGCAGTTCCGCGGGAAGACCGGGCCTTTCAGCCTCGTTCCCGAGGGGACAGGCTCGGCAGCTCCGACGGAGATTGATGCCATAACCGGCGCGACGATCACGTCGTCGGCCGTGCGCGATCTTGTGAACGGCGCGATTCCGGACATCCGGGGAGGGGAATGAATTGAAAACCGGGAAGATAGTTCTGCGCAACCTTGGCCGGGACAACCCGGTATTCGCGCAGATACTCGGCATCTGCTCCACGCTGGCAGTCACCAATGTGCTCAAGAACACGGCGGTCATGTGCCTGGGGCTTATCTTCACCCTGGCGCTGTCGAACGTGACTGTTTCCGCGATGCGCAGGCTGATTCCGGGCCGAGTGAGAATGATGGTGGAGGTGCTGGTGATAGCCTCTTACGTCATCGTCGTTGACATTGCATTGAGGGCGTTCGTTCCGGACATAGCGCGCCAGCTCGGCCCGTATGTCGGCCTGATCATAACCAACTGCATAGTCATGGGCAGGGCAGAGGCCTTTGCCCTGACCAATCCGCCTGGCGCGGCGCTGGCCGACGGAGTCTCCTCCGGCGTCGGTTACTCGTATGTTCTGCTGGTCATCGCGTTCTTCCGCGAGCTGCTGGGCTCGGGCACGATCTGGGGTGTCAGGGTGCTTGGAGACGGATGGGTCAACTGGTCCATCATGGTGACCGCGCCAGGCGCCTTCTTCATGCTGGCCGTCTTCATATGGATCGTGAAAGGCGTGTGGCTCGATTCCGCGCCGGCGGATGCGGGGAAGGCAGGTGCGCGGTGAACTCCATGGGACATGCATTTGCCGTGTTTTTCGCGGCGGTGTTCACGAACAACATACTTCTCACGAACTACCTCGGAATGTGCTCGTTTCTCGGCGTATCGCGCGAGGTGAAGACATCGATGGGACTTGGGGCGGCGGTTGTTGTCGTGATGACTGCCACGAGCGTCCTCAACTGGCTTGTGTACTCCTTCGTGCTGGCGCCGCTGGGGCTCGAGTACCTGCGGTTCATTGTCTTCATCGTGGTCATCGCGGCCTTCGTTCAGATCGTGGAGATGGTTATCGAGCGCGTTTCCGACACGCTCTATGCGGCGCTCGGGATATTCCTGCCGCTCATAACGGTCAACTGCGCCATTCTCGGGGTGAGCCTTTTCATGGTCATCAGGTCATACACGTTTCTCGAATCCCTCGCATACGGTGCGGGGAGCGGCGTGGGCTGGGCCGTGGCGATACTTGCGATGGCGGGAATCCGCCAGAGGATCGGCGGCTCTCGTGTTCCGAAGGGCATGGAGGGCGCGGGGCTCGCGCTGGTGATCGCGGGCATAATGGCGCTGGCGTTCATGGGTTTCAACGGCATGATGCGGCTTAACTGAGTCCATTCAGAGTCGGCTTTGTCAGTTTCACCGGAGGCGAAATGCTCGGGGCTTTCCTGTTGGCGGTCGGCGTGGCGGTGGCGATCAACCTGGTCCTCACCGGCCTGATCCTTTTTGCCGGCGCGACAGTCGGCGACTACGGGGAATGCACTGTCCGCGTGAACGGGGACCGCGAAGTGAAGGCGGCGGGCGGGCGGTCGCTTCTGTCCACGCTGAAGGACAGCGGCATTTTCATACCGTCCGCCTGCGGCGGGCGCGGCTCCTGCGGGTTGTGCAAGGTGCGGGTGGAAGGCGGCGGAGAGCCCCTTGCCACTGAGCTGCCGTGGCTTTCGAAGGATGAAGTGAAGGGCGGCGTCCGGCTTGCGTGCCAGGTGAAGGTGAAGGGCGACCTGGCAATCCGGATTCCCGAAGAACTGCTGTCCGTTGCCCAGTACGAAGTGGAGGTGGCATCGATCGCGGACCTTACACACGATATCAAGGAAGTGCGGCTGAAGCTGATCGAGCCGGGCGCGATGACGTTCAAGGCGGGTCAGTACGTGCAGTTCGAAGTGCCTGCATACAAGCTCACCGACGAGCCTGTCTACAGGGCCTACTCCATATCGTCCGACCCGGTTGACCGGGGCGCGATCGAGCTGGAGATCCGCTACGTGCCGAACGGCATCTGCACCACTTACGTGCACAGGCACTTGAAGGTCGGCGAAAGGGTGAACATAAACGGACCATACGGCGACTTCCGGCTTTCCGACACCGGGCGCGACGTGATCTTCATTGCCGGCGGGTCAGGGATGGCGCCCATCAAGTCAATGCTGCTCGAGATGGCCCGCACGGGCTGCCGTCGCAACGCGGAGTACTACTTCGGGGCGCGGTCTCGGGAAGACCTGTTCCTGGAGGATCTGATGCAGCGGATTGAGCGCGAGATGCCGTCGTTCAGGTTCATACCCTCTCTTGCCGCGCCGGAGGGCGGCGATGAATGGAGCGGCGAGACCGGTCTTGTGACCGACGTCGTCGGCCGTCGCGCCGGTGATGTGTCCGAGAAAGAGGCGTATCTCTGCGGCAGCCCGTTGATGATAGACGCCTGCGTTGAGTTGCTGAAGAAGAAGGGCATGCCCGAGGACAGGATATTCTACGACAAGTTCTCGTGAGCCCCTGCATGAGGGACCGACGATGAAGCAGACGCCGGAGATGGACAGTGTGCAGGCCGAGATGGCGCCCGGGCGTATATCCGCCGCCGGGTTTCTCGGCGCCGACCAGCGGAGGCTTGCGGACATACTGTCCGACGACGACGCGGCCGTGCGGCGGCTCGGGTTGACCCATCAGGGGATTGCCGACCGCATGAGGGAACTCCGCGAGGCCGGAAAGAGCGGGCTGGGCGAAGAAGTGGATGTGCCGCCTGACCACGTGGTGAGGATAGCCGGCGTGCGTGGCAAGATACCCTGCCCGTTCCACGACGGCGTGTTCGAGAAGGTGAACACGATTGTCCGGAACGTGAAGTCAGGCCGGGAGATCGTGTTCACGGACCTGTCCGTTCACATGATAGAGGCGCACGGATTCTATGAAGGGCGCGGCTCCCCGTTCAGGAACGATCCGGCGGTGCTTGCGGAAGTCCTCGGCGTGCGGCCCGCCGGGCCATGAGCCGGCGTTGAGGCGCTCCGGGCTCAGGCGTAGTTATGGGCCTGGAGATTGAACAGCCGTGCGTAGACCCCGTTCGAGGACATCAGCTCGTCGTGCGCTCCCTGCTCGACTATGCGGCCGTTGTCCAGCACGACTATCAGGTCCGCACACCGCGCCGTTGAGAGTCTGTGGCTGATCGTGATCACCGTTCTCCCCGCCGCCAGCCTGCGGAACGCTTCCAGCACCTCGTTCTCGGCTTGCGCGTCCAGCGCGCTTGTCGGCTCGTCGAGGATGAAGAGGTCCGCGTCTCGCGCGAAGCACCGTGCCAGCGCGATTTTCTGCCACTGGCCGACGCTGAGTTCCTCGCCGTTTTCGAACCATTTGCCGAGCTGCGTGTCGTAGCCGTCGCGAAGCGAGCGGATCACTTCGTCCGCGCCCGAGGCTGCCGCCGCCGAGTGCAGGCGGATGTCGTCGGGCGGCAGGGCGACGTTCCCGAGCCAGACGTTTTCGCGCGCGCTGAGCTGGTAGCGTGCGTAATCCTGGAACAGTATCCCGATGCCTGAGCGCCATTCCGGCGTGCGCAGGTCGCGGAGGTCCGTGCCGCCGACCGTAATCAGGCCGCCGGACGGGTCGTAGAGCCGGCAGAGCAGTTTCACGAGGGTCGTCTTGCCGGCCCCGTTCTCACCCACCAGTGCCACGCGCGAACCGGGGCGGATTGCGAAAGAAACGTTCTCAATGGCCGGCCGGTCGCTCCCCGGGTATGAGAAGCTCACCGACTCGAAACGGATCTCGCTCTTTCTGAGCGACGGAGCGGCAACGGGCGAAGGCGATTCTGAAACGCGCGGTTTCACGTCCAGGAACGTGTAGAAGGAACTGATGAAGAGGCTGTTTTCGTACAGCGACACGAGCCCGTTCGTCATTTCCGACATGAACCCCTGTCCGCGTTGAAAGGCCATGTAGAGCATGACGAGATGGCCGGGGGTGATGCTTCCCTTGATGGCCCTTGCGGCCATGGACAGAAGCACTCCGAAGCCCGCGAGGATTGAAGCCGTCTGCGCAAGCAGTTCCCGGCCTGCCCGGCGGGCGGCCAGCGAGCGCTGTTCGCCGCGCATAACCAGGCGCAGTTCCATGAAGCGGTCCCGGAGAATGTCGGCGAGCCCCAGCAGGCGGTTTTCCTTCGCGTGCGCGTCGGTTGTCATCATCCAACTGTAGTAATTCGCCTTCCGTTCCGTCGGGGTTCTCCGGCGGTGCCATCGGAACAGGTCTTTCGACTGGCGGAAACGAAAGACCATGCCCGGCAGCGCCACGGACACGAGGATAAGCGTCAGCCCCCAGTGGAACGCGAACAGAAGCCCTGCGACCGCTGTCAGTGATATGCCGCCTCGGACGACCTGGACGAGGTTGTTGACGATCATGGGAGGGCGGTACGGCGCCTCCATCTGAGCCATGTGGAGAGTGTCGTAGTATGACGGGGTCTCGTAGTACTCCAGGTCCGTCTCAAGCGATTTGGCGTGCAGGAGGTCGAGAACGTAGTCCGTTACCGTCTGCGCCTGCATTTCGGTGACCAGTCTGCCGAGGCTTGCGCACATTGCGCCGAACAGCGCCGCACCCGCCGCGGCGGCGATCAGAATTGCCGATTGACGCACATCCGCGCCGCCTGATGTGGCAGCGGCTGTGATTGTGTCGGTGATGCGTTTGATCAGGTAGAGGGTAAGGAGCGGCAGGATGCCTTGAACAAGAAGCAGAACCGAGTTGCAGGCCGTCCATCCGGGCGCCGCCCTCCAGACCAGCATGATGGTGCGTGTGAGGCGGCGAAAGAGTTCGGGCGCCTTCACTGGGTCGTCCGTTGAACGGGCCCTACCGCCGCGTGAGCCCACGCCTCGTGGAGGTATAGCCAAGTTCAGACCTTTCTGCAGAGATGGCTGCCGCGAGAGACAGGTTCCCGACAGGATGCTTGTGCCGCGCCGTTCATTGCACAAGGGTAGGGCGGCATTAGTGCCTTGCAAGAGCGAAATGCCGTTGAGACAATGGAAGACGCGAAATGTGCAGATTTGAGTCCAAATCAGCGTAAGAGGCCCGACGATGAAACTCGACGACGCGCCCGTGCCGAACCCCGTGGTAGTGCTCAGGGAGGAATCCGACGACTGGGCGATTCTGTTCAATCCCGACACCAGCGCCGCGGTCGGGACCAACCCGGTTGGGGTCGAGATCTGGAAGCAGGCCGACGGCACGCGTTCCTTGAGGGACATAGCCGCCACCGTTGCCCGGCGTTTCAGCAACGTGCCGGAGGGTGCGTCCGGCGAAGTGCTGTCTTTCGCAGACGAACTCGCGCGCGACGGTTTCTTCGGCGTCGCCGAGGGTGCCGAGGGGTAGACATGTCCGATGGAGAAAAAGGGGGGTCGGCGCATGGGATGCGCGTGATACGCACCCCCAGGTACGTTGACGTAGAGATAACAGCCGCATGCAACCAGCGATGCAGCTACTGCTACTTCTTCGACAATCCCGAAGTGCCCTATCACGATCTTCCACTCGGGGAATGGTTGAGTTTCTTTGAGGAGCTGGGCCGCTGCGGGGTCATGCGGGTGACGCTCCAGGGCGGCGAGCCCTTCATGCGCGGCGACCTTCGGGAAGTCATCAGCGGGGTGGTTGAGAACAGGATGCGTTTTGCGGTTCTGAGCAACGGAACGCTTATAGACGACTCCATGGCTGCGTTCATTGCGCGGACCAACAGGTGTGACCAGGTGCAGGTTTCCGTGGATGGCCCATGCGCCAGGATCCATGACGCGACCCGGGGCCGGGGCAGTTTCGATGCCGCGATTGCCGGGCTCAAACGTCTTCAGTCGCACAGCATTCCGGTTGGCGTGCGCGTGACCATCAGTCGTCACAACGTCGGCCATCTGGAAGAGACGGCGCGGTTTCTTCTCGAAGATCTTGGGCTGGCGAGATTCGGGACCAATTCCGCGGGGTATATCGGAACATGCCGGCGGCACGCCGACGAACTGCTTCTTGATCCCGCTCTCCACGCCGAGGCGATGCAGGCGCTTGTGAGAATTGCGGGCCGGTATCCGGGCAGGGTTCTGGCCAATGCCGGGCCTCTTGCCGATGCCCTGACGTGGAGGAAGATGCTGGATGCCGCCGGATGCGGGGCCGGGACCTTTGATGACGGCGGGAGGCTGACCGGGTGCGGTTGCCATTTCACAACATGTGCTGTCCGTGCCGACGGCGTAATTATCCCCTGTGTGCTGCTCGCGCACATGGAGATGGGGAGAATCAACAAAGATTCGCTCGAAGCGGTCTGGAATAACAGTCCGGTGCTCGCCGAATTGAGGTCGAGATCTTCAATAGAGTTGAAGGATTTCGAGTACTGCCGCGCGTGTCTCTATTCTCCGTACTGCACGGGCAGCTGTCCTGCCATGGCTTACACGCAGAGCCGGCGGGTGAATGCGCCGAGTCCCGACGGCTGTCTCAGGCGCTTCCTTGATTCAGGCGGAAGGCCGGAGGATATACCATGAGTGATGCCGTTGAAGACGGCAGCGTGCCGCCGCTCGGGACGATCTACTGTTACCTCACGGAAGGGTGCAACCTTGCGTGCAGGCACTGCTGGCTGGCGCCCAAGTTCGATGCTGACGGCAGCGGGCATGCCGTTCTCCCCGTGGACGTGTTTGAGGGGGTGGTTCGTGAAGCCAAGCCTTTGGGCCTGTCGTCGGTCAAGTTCACCGGTGGCGAGCCGCTGCTTCACCCTCGGTTCGGCGATCTTGTCGAGATAGCGTCGAAGGCTGGAGTATCCGTGCAGGTCGAGACAAACGGTCTTCTATGCACTCCTGAGACGGCCAGGCTGATCGCCGGAGCGCCAAGGCCGTTTGTGTCGGTGAGCATTGACGGGGCAGACGCCGCCACGCACGAGTGGCTGAGGGGCATTGCCGGGTCATTCGACAAGGCTTGCCGTGCGGTCAGGAACCTGTCGGAAGCGGGGCTGGCGCCCCAGGTTGTGATGACTCTTGTGCGCGAGAACATGGGCCAGATCGAGGCGGTGGTAAGGATGGCTGAGCGGCTTGGCGCCGGGTCCGTTAGGTTCAACATGGTTGAGCCGACAGCGCGCGGGGCTGATCTTGGTCGGGCCAATGCGTTGCCGGGCGTAGAGGAGCTTGTTGCCGCGGGGCGGATCGTTGATTCGGATCTGGCCGCCAGGACCAGGATGTCGCTCCACTTCGACATTCCGCAGGCATTCCGTCCGCTGGGACGGATCGCCAGATCAGACGAAAGTTGCGGGATACTGACGATACTAGGTCTTCTGAGCACCGGCCACTACGCCTTGTGCGGCATAGGAATGCAGGTGAAAGAGCTTGTTTTCGGAATGGCAGGGAAGGATAATCTAAGCGGAATATGGCGCGGAAGCCGCGTTCTGGGCGAGATTCGCGCGGGGTTGCCGCAGAGGCTGCAGGGCGTCTGCGGTCGTTGTCTCATGAATTCAAGATGCTTGGGGGCGTGCCTGGCTCAGAATTATTACAGGCTTGGCAGCATGTGGGGGCCTTACTGGTTCTGTGAGCAGGCAGAGGAGCAGGGCTTGTTTCCGAGCACCCGTGTTGGCGGTACGGTTTGAAGCTGCAGGAACGTTCCTGAGCAAGGGAGGACAAGCAGTGAAAGAGAATCAGAAGCCGGAATGGGCGAAGCCGACGGTTCTGCCTCTGGGTGGGCTGGCCAGCGGGCGTGGTGTGATGCAGAAATGCAGTCATGGCACCAGCGTTTCGCAGGTGTGTGGCAACGGGAGCACGCCGCAGGTGAACCAGTGCAAGAGCGGCAACGTTCCTCCCAGCGGTTCCTGTGCGTCCGGTAACCAGGGAAGCTGACCCGGGGCCGCCGGAACGGAAGCCGAGATGGGTTTGTCCAGCGGGCGGTGTTTGCGCCTCAAGAGTGGCGCTGTGTGGCGTCTTGAAGGGGCGGATGGCATTGCCGGTCAGCTGGTCGGGCGCCTGTGCCGCACAATGAGATGCGAGCGGCCGAGGTCTTCCGTGGCTGCGAATCTGCTGCTCGACGTGGCGTCTGTTTCCCGGTTGTCGGGCCGTCGGCAGTGTCGCGTGGTGGCTCCCCGCGTATACATTCCTTTCGCGTCCGCGGCTCCGTGCAGGGGCCGGCCTCCGAGTCCCGAACGGTTGACATGCCATGTTGAGGCGTTCGAAGGGGAACCAGAGCTCATCGGGCGGGCGATGTCGCTTGCCTACGTGTTCTCCCGCCATGCTGAAGAATCCGGGGGGCTGCTTCTTCACGGCGCACTTGCGGAGTTGCGAGGAAGAGGTGTCATTCTCGCTGGTGTTTCCGGAATGGGCAAGACAACGGCCAGCAGGCGTTTCAAAGCGCCGTGGCGGTCTTTGAGCGATGACGCAGCGCTTGTGGTCAAGGCGCCGGACGGGAGTTACTGGGCTCATCCGTGGCCGACGTGGAGCCGTCTGTTCAAGGGAGAGTCGAATGCGGCCTGGCGCGTGTCGCATGGTGTGCGGCTTGCCGGGGTGTTCTTCATGTCTCGGGATTCGGCGCGCCGCGTTGCTCCTGTGGGGGTGTCGAACGCATCCATTGAGCTTCTGGGCAGGGCGTATGATGCTTCCTGGGATGCGATTGAGGCGCCGGGCGGGGCGGAGACAAGGCGGATAAGGCTCCAGCTACTGGACAACGCGCGGGCGATAGCCTCGGCTGTGCCTTGTTTCTCTCTCCGAGTCACTCTCCGAAACAGATTCTGGAGCGCCATCGAGCAAGCCATCAGCAGGACGCCTTCCAGGTGAAAGCCTGCGGATACAGGCCGCCTTCCGCTGTTCAGTTGTCTTTTTCCCGCGTGGCTGGGGGAGAGCGTTTATTTGCCGTCAATCCCGGGGACCCTTCGGGCGCGTTCTTTTGCGTACATCGCGGTGACAGCATGTTCCCGGTTTTGCGGGAAGGCGACCTTCTTGAGGTAATCCCGTGCGCCGACAAGCCAGTGCGGGTTGGCGATGTCGTGGCCGCCGTGCCGTCCGGTTCCGGCGGAATAGTGGTTCATAGGGTCGTCAGCGGGGTTCCTGGGTCGCTCTGCACTCGCGGCGACGCCTGTTGTGGCGCCGACCCGTGGACGCTTGATCGAACGCAGGTGCTGGGGCTTGTGGTGAAGCGTTGGCGCGGAAAGGAAGTGAAGCGGGTGGCGGGTGGGGTGACGGGTCTCCTGCTGGCCGTGTCTGCGCGTTCGGTCTGCCGTATCCTGCGTGCCGTGACGCGGACGTTTCGTGCGCTTGCGTTGTCTGACAGCGTATGCCGTGCAGTGCTCTTTCGGCGCCGACCACGTATTGTCCGGTTTGGGGAAGGGCCGAATTCAACGCGGAAGCTCATGGTAGGGCGGCGGGTTGTGGGATGGGAACGGGCCGAAGATGGACGCTGGCGCTGCAGTTTTCCGTTCGAGGTCCTGGCCCCGCCGCATTCACCCTTTCACGGTGTGGCTGGCCGCGCCGATCCGGGGGCGGGGAGAATTCCGGGCTGGCGCCGTTGGGGTCGAGAACTCGACGCAGTGATTGATGCTTGTGCCTGCGTTGTGAGCCCTGCAAGGGCCGATGACCTGAAGATCCAGGTTTCCGATTGGAGTGAAGTCGAACGCCTTGCGAGAAGTCACGCGGTTCAGCCGTTACTCCTCGATGGGCTCCGACGGCATGCGTGGAAGACCGTTCCTTCGGAAACAAGAGAATCGCTTCGAGTGGATGCCCTCCATGCGAAGGCGAGGAGTCTGGCGATACTGGCTGAAACCGGCGCCATTTGCGCGAAGCTGGGTGGAGAAGGGGTAAGGTGTCTGCCGCTCAAGGGTCCCGTTCTTTCTCTCGCGGCGTACGGCGATCCGTTCCTGCGCAACTCCTGGGACGTTGACATTCTCATTGACCGGCGGGAGATGGGCCGCGCGTGGAAAGTGATGGAGGACTGCGGCTACGTCTGGCAGGGGGGTCTCCCGACCGAACGGATGCCCGTTCACGCGCGGCTTACGGGTGAAATGTCTTTCCGGTCGAAACGCAGTCCTTTGAGCGTTGAGCTGTCGTGCGGAGTTGTGTCGAGACACTTCATGCCGTTTCCCGACTTCGATGTCTTCTGGCGTCGCCGTCGTCAGGTGATGATAGACGGTTGTGAACTGCCGTCGCTATCGCCTGAGGACCACCTCTTTCTATGCTGCATTCATGGTGCGAAGCACGAGTGGGACAGGGCAATGTGGGTGATGGACGTTGCCGGGTTGCTGTCGCGGCGCGACCGTCTTGACGGCGAGCATGTGTTGCGGCAGGCGCGGTCGGCCGGTTGTGAGCGCATCGTGCGTACGGGGCTCGTGCTGGCGGCTGGAGTGGCCGGCGTCCCTGGACTTGAAGGATGGCCGTCGGGCGGAGACGCGGAAGCAGAGCTGCTTGCCGAGAGGGTGTTGCACTGCATGGCAAAGCCTTCCGGGGCAGGCTCAACCTGGGACAGGAGTCTGCGTTTTCATCTTGCGATCCGGGAGCGGCTGAGGGACCGGATACGGCATTTGTCCCTTCTGGCGATTCTTCCGAGCTACAGCGACTGGAAGGCCGTGAATCTGCCCGGATGTCTGGCGTTCCTGTATTTCCTTGTCAGACCGGTCAGGCTTTTTCTGTCTGGCGCCAGGTCTCTGCCACGGGTGGCCGTGCGCATAAGAAGAAGGATGGCCGGGCAAGCATGACGGCTGTCCCGGCCATCCTTCAGTTTCTGATCCTGACCGTCAACCCAGTTTGAGCGGATTGCTCTGCCACAGCCCGTGCAGGTTGCAGCGCTCCACGGCTGTCAGCGCTATGCTGCCCTGGGCCGGGACGACGACGGTGAACGTCGCTATCGGCTTCGTGATGCCGGCCGCGAACTCGGCCCTTCCGATGTAGAGATCGTTCGCGCGCAGTTCGACCCACTGGATGCTGTGTGCGGCCTCGTTGGGGTGTTTGCCGCGTCCGACGTCAACCGTGACCTTCACGGCGTTGCCGGGTTTGGCATCGCCTTCAACGGTGAGATAGGGCGTGTGTTTCTCGCCGGTCTCGCCGGTTTCGTCGGTCTGCTTGTTCATTTTCCACCACAGGTCCGATGCAGTTCCCATACTACCCTCCTGTTGCTGTCGTGTTCTTCTTTGCCTGACGTACGGTCCTGGCGCACATTATTCATGAACCTTCTGCTGCGAGTGCACATGATACGCCACCTCAGCGACTTGCCTTGATGGCCGACTTTGACGTGTGTCAACACGCCGCCATCCGGCCCTCTTCGGCAAGCCGTTGATCTGACGCACCCTGCGCCCTCTCGCGACGAAGAACATGAACAATGTGCGCTAGACTTTCGGTTCCACCACCCATTCAGCGCCAACTATCCCTTTTGCACATTCGAAATGGTATTCTCCGGCGGGGGATGAGACCAGCACTTTGTTTCCGTTGCAGGTTATCCCGACCTTCTCGTCCGGCCGCCTGTTGTGAAGGATATTGGCCAGCAGGAGAGCCTTCTCAACTCCGTCACCCCGGCCGAAGTTCCACACTTCATCCGGCTGGGCCAACCGGCCCTTGCCGTCGTAGATGGAATCTCCGGGCATCTGCGCCAGTTTTTCCAGCACATCCGGCAGGTCCATGTCGGCGGTTGCCGTGAGCGATACCGGCGAACGGGCGCAGGCCGCTGTGACAAAAGGGGCTGCGTCCGTGGAAAGCACATCCCTGAATGCGTAGAAGGAAAGGTCCGCCGTACGGGACCTGTCTCTGAGCGAACCAAGGCGTTCGATCACTTCCTCGCGCGTCATTTCGACGTCCAGACCCAGCGGGGTTGATGACGGGGCGAATGTCTTCCCTGCCGTATCAGGCAGCCTTGGGCGCGTTACGCAGAACCGGCGCAGGGATTCTATTGCGATCTCCGCGTTCAGGCAGCTTGTCGCGAACCTTTCCTTCAGCCGCGCGGTTCCGGGCCCATCCAGGATGCTGATCTTCTCCGTCCGGAGGAAATCCTCCAGATCGTTCAGGACGATGCGGGAAGCGAGTGGGTTGGGGCTGAACTCCTCGGACTCTACCTCCTGCATCAGCTTCGGCCTCGTGCGATCGCTCAGCCTGTAAGGGCACGAGTTTTCGTATGCCAGCACCTGTTCCACGCCGATATACGAATCGGCCCCGTGCCTCGGCCAGCGGACCTGGAAGCATTTCTGTATGGAAGTGTTGTGGCGCAGGAAGTTGCCCAGGGTGTCTGCGGTGAGATCGGTTGCGAGGAAGCCGGAAAGCTTCGCGCTGAACCGGTTGTAGGCGGCCCTGTCCATCGTGGCTTCAGGATAGAGCGTGTGGACATGACCGGACTCGTGGGCGACCACGGTGACCCGTTCGTTCTCAAGCGCCCGCCGGGCCTGTGCGGAGAGCGCTGTCCCGTTGAACCACATGTTCTTGGTCACGATACGGCGGTTGTTGGTCAGGACGCCGTCGTCAACATCCACGAAATTCTGCGAGTGAAGCGGCGTGGCGAGCAGGAAGATGTCATTCAGGGGTATCCGGGCGACTATGAAGAGCGCCGCGGCGTACAGAGTGGAAAGAGAAACGCATTCGCCCGCGCCGGTCGAATAGCCGGGCCTGTGGCGGAATGCGTCCATGGCTTCGACCGTTTCCGTCTTCCAGTAAGGGATCGTGTCGGTGTCGTACTTGTCCAGGCCGAAGTGGCGCCGGATATCTATGTCGAAGTAGTACTTGTCTCCCTCGTAACCGAAGAGAGCGTTGGATTCGGCGAGGGTGGCGGAATCGATGAACGGGGCAAAGCGGCTGATCTCGCGCTGTTTCGTGGTCAGGCCCCATGTGTCGAGGTCCAGGTTGAAGGCATAGTGGTCCATAAGGTACTGCTTGAGCCGGACTATGCGCCGGTATGGCGTCATGCGCTCTATCCCGTCAAACCAGGGATCATCGCGCCAGAGCCAGACCCGGGGCGACATGATGTTCGCCAGCACGAGCGAGTACATGAGGTCGGGGAATATGAATATCTCCATGTCGGACAGGGTTATGGCGGACGATCTCTCCTCGAGAGTCGCCTTCGTCATGGTCCCCCTGCCTCCGGTCGTTTGGTTGCGCGCGGACCTCATGCCATCACTCTCCGGCCAGCAGGCTGTCTATCGCGGACGAGTACTGAGACTTAGGCCCCAGTCCGACGAAGCGCTTCTTTTCCTGTCCGTCCTTGAAGACGCGTACATCCGGTATTCCGCTTACACCGTGTCTTTCCGCGAGTTCCCTGTTCCGGTCAACATTAACGGCAAGCACGGCTGCCCGGCCCTCGTACGTGTCGGCCAGTTCATGGATGGCCGGCTTCAGTTTCCTGCAGGGCCCGCACCAGTCCGCGTAGAAATCAACGAGCGCGACGGGGTGGGCCTTCAACAACGCATCGAACGCCTCGACCCCCGCCACCTCAATCACATGCTCCGAATGCACCGCACTGGTGGATGTTCTGCCTGCGATGGACGAAGCCATAAGAATGCCGATCACCGCCCCGAACATCGCTCCACCGGCCGGATTCCCCATGAGCGGACAGCCCCCTCCGGAACACTTGCTTGCGTACCCTATCCATCCGCCAATTGCCGCACCCAGAGCCGCACCAACAACAAGCTTGATCATATCCCGTCCTCCTGTTCTTCAGAAACGAGTCTCTCCCTTATGCAAGCCGCATGCCAAGCAGTATATTGCTTTGATGTGATGCCGACGCAACGCCCGGTTCGACAGCAACTTCCGCGCACAAGAGGTGTGGCGGACGGATGGCTCCCGATGTGTCCGCGTGTCTCAAAGGGGCCGTGAGACGACGGCAAAGTGTCGCATGCGCCGGCACCGCGGGAGTTGCGTGTCGGGCCGGATTTCGCGTGAGCAACGAAGACGTATTGACATATAGGAATAACACGATATGATGCGCGCCCATGAAGAAGGCGCGTGTATCTGATCGGACGCTGGAGAAGATGGCTGAGTCGCTGAAGCTGATGGCGCATCCGCAGAGGTTGCGGATGCTGATTGCCATTGGCGACGGTGGCGCTGCTCCTGTGCATGAAGTAATGGCGAGGACGGGGATGAAGCAGGGGGCTGTGTCCGGGCACCTGGCGCGTATGAGGCAGGCTGGGCTGGTCCGCGCGGAAAGGCGCGGCAAAGAGGTGTGGTATGACCTTGCGGACAGGCGCTGCATGAGTGTGCTGTGTTGCATGAGGGGGAAGGGGAAAGCGCGATGAAGACAGTAACCTGGCTTGCCGGGGTGTTGGTGATGTGCGGTGTCGCCGGCGCGGACGGTGTTTCTGCTCCGGCTGTCATTTCCCTGGGAGAGTGTGTGCGCGAGGCGTTGTCGGGAAATCCCGGGGTGCGCGCGGCGGCGGCGAGGGCCGTTTCGGCGCGGGAGGCGGTTGGGCAGGCGCGGTCAGCGTGGTGGCCGAGGTTGGGGGTGGGCGCATCGTGGGCGATGACAGACAACCCGCCGCAGGCGTTCATGATGGCGCTCAACCAGCGTTCGCTGGACATGATGGATCCGGCTTTCAACCCGAACGAGCCGGATGACAGTGCGAATATGAGGTTCTCGGCCGGTCTCAGGTACAGGTGTTTCGATGGCGGGCTGCGGGCCGCCCAGGCCGGGATGGCCGAAGCCGGGGCGTCCGCGGCCGGCCATGCGGTGAGCGCTGCCAGGAACGGTTTGATACACGAGGTGACAAGGGGGTACTACGGCGTTCTGCAGGCGCAGTCCTTCGTGGGGGTGATGGAAAGTTCCGTCTCGAGCCTGGAAGAGAGCCTCAGGGTGGCGCGCGAGAGGCTGTCTGCAGGCGCGGCTGTGCAGACGGATGTCTTGAACCTGGAGGTCCAGCTTGCCCAGGCGAAGGAGGATCTCATTCGTTCCAGGAACGGCGTGCGCATGGCGATTGCCGCCTTGAACACGGCTATAGGGATCGAGCTCGTTCCGGAAGCAGGGATAGCTGATGCAGGTGATGGAGCGGGAGAGGTGTGCGAAGTGCGGGGCGGGCAGGATGGGGCGGAATTCATGCGGGCCGAAGTCGCGGCGGCCGATGCGATGGTGCGGGTCAGCGAGAATGCGCTGGCAAGGGCGCGGCGCGCATATTCTCCGGCGGTCAGCCTGTTCGGTTCATACGACTGGGACACCGAGGAAGGCGATTCGTTTGAGGGAAGCTACATGGCCGGGCTGGCCGCGGAATGGGATGTCTTCACCGGATTCCAGCGCGGTCACGCCGTTGCGCAGGCGAGGGCTGACCTGGATGCCGCCAGGCATGAGGCTGTGGCGGCCAGGAGCAGCGTTGCGCTTGACGTGAAACGCGCCGGCCTGATGTTTGACGAGGCAATTGAAAGGGCCGAGGTAGCCCGGAAGAGCGTGGAGAACGCGTTGGAGGCGGCGCGGATAACAAGGGAACGTTACAGGCAGGGCGTTGCGGACATATCGATTCTCCTGACCGCGGAGCTTGGGTTGACCGCGACCCGGTCGCGGAATGTTGCGGCCCGCTACGACTGTCTCGTCGCGCGGTCCAACCTGGCTCGGGCGAGGGGGGAACTGGTTGGCATTTACAGCAATGCGGAAGGCGCGAAGAAGTAGCGGCGCGCGACAGCGGAGGGGAGTGACATGAACATATCACGGATGGGGGAGATCCTTCGGAAGGCGAAGCGTTCGGTACGGTGGATCGCGGGATCGGCCGCGCTTGCGGCGATAATGGCGTGGGTTGGCGGCGCTTGCACGGAAAAGGTCGCGCCAGGGGTGATGGAGGACGGCCGCACAGGCGTCGCTGTAGGCGCGGATGCCGAAACCGTTGCCGTGAAGGCGGAGGAGGCGCCGGCCCTTGTGCAGGTTGTCGGGACCACGGCATCGGAGGAGAAGATACACCTCAGCGCGCGGATTCCGGCGACGATCAGCAGCGTGCACGTCTCGTCCGGGACGGCGGTAAAGCGCGGGGACGAACTGGTGGTCCTTGATGACCGGGAGATCCGGGAGCAGCTTGCCGGCGCCGAGGCGCAGTTCAAGCAGGCGGAAACGGAATTCCTGCGCACGCGCCAGTTGTTTGACGGGAAGGCGGCCACGGACCAGGCGCTTGTCGCCGCGGAGTCATCGTTCAATGCCGCGAAGGCGCAGGTGGACAGGGTGCGGGTGATGCTGACGTACGCGCGGATATCGTCGCCAATAGACGGGGTGGTAACCGAGCGGCGCATTGAGGTCGGCGACCTGGCGGGGCCCGGGCAGCCGCTCCTCTCGGTGTACGATCCGGCGCGCATGCGGCTGGAGGCCGACATTCCCGTGCGGCTGGTGGAGAAACTGAAGCTTGGCCAGGAGGTGGACGTGGTGCTCGAGCGTCCCGCCAGGGCGTTCAGGGGCAAGGTAACCGAGGTCGTCGGGGAGGTGGATCCCGCGAGCAGGACTCAGAAGGTGAAGATAGCGCTTCCGGAAGCGGGCGGACAGGTTCTGCCGGGCACATTCGGGCGGCTTTACGTAGAGGACGATCCGGTCCGGAGATACATGCTGCCGGACTCGGCGATAACCAGGGTCGGCCAGTTGGAGTATGTGTATGTCGTCCGGGGCGGGACGGCTTCAAGGCGTCTTGTCAGGAGCGGGATGAGGATGGACGGCAGGACCGAGATCCTTGCCGGCCTGACCGAGGGCGAGACTGTTCTGGCCGTGCCGCAAGAGGTGTTTTGAAATGAGCGTGGACTCTGATCGTCCGGAAGGTTTCACCAGCGGCCTGATTGACCGCTTTCTCAGCGGCAACCTGGCCGTGCTGCTCATCCTCATCAGCCTCGTTGCAGGTGCGATAGCCCTGGTTGCGACGCCGCGCGAAGAGGAGCCGCAGATAGTTGTTCCGCTGGCCGACGTACTGGTTTCGTATCCCGGCGGCAGCGCCGAGGAAGTCGAGCAGATGGTCTCGTCGCGGCTCGAGCGGCTTCTCTACCAGATAGACGGCGTTGAGTATGTCTATTCCATGTCGCGCCCCGGCATGGCGGTGGTCACCGTCCGGTTCAGGGTTGGGGAAGACCGTGAAGCCAGCCTGATCAAGCTCTACAACAAGGTCTTCCAGAACGTGGACAAGACGACCCCGGGAATAGCCGGGTGGGTGATCAAGCCGATCGAGATAGACGATGTTCCGATTGTCACCGTCGCGCTTCACAGTCCGCGCACCGATACGCACGGGCTCTACCGCATTGCGGAAGAGGCGGTGCAGCGGATGCAGCGCATACCGGACGCGGCTGCCGTCACCATACACGGAGGCGAGCGGCGGATTATCCGCGTGGAACTCGACCCCGAACGTCTCGCTGCTTACGGGCTCTCGGCAATGGAGATAGCCGGCGCGCTGAAGGTGTCCAATGTCCAGTCCCAGTCGGGCTCGTTCTCGCAGGCCGACAGGCGGATACTGGTTGAGGCCGGGCTGTTCCTGCGCGATGCGCGCGAGGCGTCCAACTTGCTCGTCGGCATGCACGGAGGCAGGCCTGTGCATCTCCGGGACATCGCGACCGTAACCGACGGCCCCGATGAGATTGTCTCCTATTCCAGGATCGGTTTCGGGCCCGCCGACCCCGAGCGCCCCGGCGCGCCTTCCGAGCAGGCTGTGACCGTGGCCGTGGCGAAGAAGAAGGGGAGCAACGCAGTGCGGGTGGCCCGCGAAGTCGAGCACGCGGTGGACGCGTTGACTGAGACCGTACTTCCGGCCGACGTGACGGCGCGGATCACGCGCAACTACGGCGAGACCGCCAACGAGAAGGTGAACAACCTGGTGTTGAACCTGGCGCTGGGCGTCATAACCGTTGTCGGGCTGATATGGCTTACGATGTCATGGCGCGAGGGTGTTATCGTGGGACTGGCGATTCCGATAACCTATTCGCTTACGCTGCTTTTCAACTACCTGCTCGGATACACGATGAACAGGGTTACTCTCTTTGCCCTGATCCTTGCCCTTGGCCTTCTGGTGGATGACCCGATAGTCGGCGTCGAGAACATATCGCGGTTCCTTGCGATGAAACGGTACCCGCGGCTCAAGGCGATCTCGCTCGCGATGAAGGAAGTGCATCCGCCGATCGTGCTGGCGACACTTGCGATCATGGTCGCCTTCGTTCCGATGTTCTTCATCAGCGGAATGATGGGGCCTTACATGGCGCCGATGGCCCTGAACGTGCCCCTTACGATGCTCTGTTCCATGCTGGTGTCCTTCATGATCACCCCGTGGGTGGCAAGCAAGCTGCTCAAGGCTGGCGGTGAGGAGGGGGGCGCGGCGGAGGAGAGCGAGACGAAGACATACCGCATCTACTCGCGCCTCGTGGGGCCGTTTATCGGGCACCGATGGAGATCGGTTGCCCTTCTGGCGGCCGTCGCGGGTCTCTTCCTCTTTTCTGTAATGCTGGCTGTTACCGGCCGTGTGCCGCTCAAAATGCTGCCGTACGACAACAGGAACGAGTTCCAGGTGGTTGTCGACATGCCGGAAGGCAGCACGCTGGAGCGGACCGATGCCGTGGTGCGGGAGATCGAGGATTACCTGCGGACGATGCCCGAGGTCGCCAATTTCACCTCTACCGTGGGCAAGGCGTCGCCGATGGATTTCAACGGCATGGTCAGGCACTACTACCTGCGCCAGGGGCCGCACACGGCCGACGTCCGGGTGAACCTGATGCATCGCGCCAAGCGTGAGATGAGCAGCCATTCGATCGTTCTGCGGATCCGGCGAGACGTAGGCGAAATTGCGGGGCGCAACGGCGCACAGGTGAGTCTGGTCGAGGTGCCGCCGGGGCCACCGGTGCTGGCGACCGTGGTTGCCGAGGTCTACGGCACGTCGCCGCAACCGTACGCAGGCCTCATCGCCGCGGCGGGGACGGTTCGCGAAGCGCTGGCGCGGCAGGAGGGCGTTGTCGAGGCCGATGTGACGGCCGAAAGCGACCAGGCCAAGCTGGTTTTCGAAGTGGACCGCGAGAAAGCGGCGAGGAACGGGCTTTCGACCGAGGACGTCACGTCCACACTGGCCCTTGCGCTGGACGGCATGTTTGCGGGCACGCTGCATGTCCCGACCGAGAAGAACGAGTTGCCGATCATCCTGCGCCTGCCGCAGGAGAAGCGGTCCAACGCCGCGCTGCTGCGTTCCCTGCCGGTGAAGGGGCGCGGGGGCTCCGTGCAGCTTGGGGAACTCGGAAAGTTCTCCGAGCGTGTGGAGGACAAGACCATCTTCCACAAGAACCTGGAACGCGTGGTTTACGTTACGGCCGAGACGGCGGGCAGGGGGCCGGCCTACGCGGTGCTCGACGCGCAGCGGCATTTCGAGAAGAACCCGTTGCCGGGCGGTATCCGGGTGGACTGGAGGGGAGAGGGCGAATGGAAGATAACGCTCGATGTCTTCCGCGACCTTGGCATCGCGTTTGCGGTGGCGCTGCTGGCGATCTATGCCCTGCTGGTTTACGAGACGGGGTCGTACGGTTTGCCAGGGGTCATCATGCTTTCGATCCCGCTGACGCTGATAGGCATAATGCCGGGGTTCTGGCTCCTTAACACGATTGTCAACAGCCCGGTGGGAGGGTATCCGAATCCGGTATTCTTCACCGCGACGGCGATGATCGGGATGATAGCGCTGGGCGGCATAGTGCAGCGCAACGCGATCGTCCTCATCGATTTCATCCGCAACTCGATGGCGCGCGGCGCCGGCCTGCGCGAGGCGGTGATAGCGGCCGGGGCCACGCGTTTCAGGCCGATCTTCCTTACCACCGGAACCACGCTTCTCGGCGCATGGCCGATCACGTTCGACCCGATTTTCAGCGGATTGGCCTGGTCCATCATATTCGGACTGTTTGTGTCCACGGCATTCACGCTGGGCGTGATCCCGGTTGTTTACGCGATGATGTACGGGGGCAAGGCGCATGAGGGGGTGCGGAAATGAAGCTGTTGATGGTCATATGTCCTCCTGACCGTGTCGAGGGTGTTCGTGAAGTCATCCGGGGCCACGGGGTGCACGCTTATTCGGAGCTGGAATCCGTGACTGGCGAGGGCGAAACGGGGCTGAAACTCGGCACGCACGTATGGCCGGAACGTTCGGCCCTCCTGTTTACCGCCGTAAGCGACCAGAAAGGCAAGGACCTGGCCGCGGCGCTTCGCGAGTTCCGCAGCGGGTTGTATCCGGGCGAGGGGCTGAAGATATTCTCGCTGCCGGTGGAAGAGGAGATCTGAAACAGCCTGCCGGCCCTACCACGAGTCAGCCAGCATCGAGACGGCCGGACTTGCGGGCAGCGAAGCGAGCACTTCCGACACCGTGCGGTTCGCGCCCGGGAGTCTGGTGTCCGGCATTACGTCGGCCAGCGGCTGGACAACGAACCGCCTGGAGCTCCATCGCGGGTGGGGCAGGACCAGTTCCGGAGTGTTGATTTCGGCGCCGCCCGCAAAGATGAGATCCAAGTCTATCGTGCGCGGCGCGCCGGCGGCTGCGCGCGCCCTGCCTTGAGCGGACTCGATGTCGCGGATGCGTCGGAAGAGGTCCGCGGGACTGAGCGCGGTCCGGACTATCACAACAGCGTTCAGGAATGTCAGGCCGCCGAACTCGTCAGGCACCCCGACGGGGGCGGTTTCGTAGACGGGCGAACACGCGATCAGCTCCGTTTCATCAAGTCCTGCAACGGCTGAACGGGCGGCGCGGAGAGCGGCGAGACGGTCTCCAAGGTTGGATCCGAGCGAAAGTCCTGCCTCAATCTTCATTCAAACGAAGAACGTCGGTCATGTCGTACAAGCCAGGCTTGCGTCCATGCAGCCAGGAAGCGGCGCGGAGCGCGCCCATGGCGAATGTGTCGCGGTTCGTGGCCCTGTGGCAAAGCTCGATCATTTCCCCGTCCGCCGCGAAGAGGACGCGATGGTCGCCCACGATGTCGCCGCCGCGTACCGCGTGAAGGCAGAGTTCGCCGGGCTTTCGTTCGTCCGCATCGCCCTTGCGCCCGTAGATGGCTATTTCGGCGAGGCTGCGTTTCCGGCCCTCAGCCAGCTTCTCCGCGAGCTTCAGGGCGGTGCCGCTGGGCGAATCCTTCTTGTGGCGGTGATGCATTTCCACGATCTCGGCATCGTACTGCGGTCCCAGCGAAGCGGCGGCACGGCGCACGAGTTCGAACAGCAGGTTCATGCCAACGCTCATGTTCGGCGAACGCAGGACGGGAATCGAACGGGCCGCGCCGCGCACGGCGCGGATTTCTTCAGGTGTGAGGCCGGTTGTTCCCAGGACGTAGGGCTTCCTCAGTCGTTTCGCTGCGGCCAGGTTTGCGGCGAGCGAGGAATGTGCGCTGAAATCTATGACAACATCGCATTCGCCGATTGCGTCGAGAAAAGCAGTGACCGGTACGCCGTTGCATGCCAGGCCGGCCAGTGTCCCGGAGTCGCGGCCGAGATCAGGGTGGCCGGCCCGCTCGATGGCGGCGGCAATGCGCAGCCGTGGAAACGACTGCGAACACCTGACCAGCGCGCGGCCTATGCGGCCGGCGGCGCCCACTATGGCGACGTTTATCTGCGCGGATTCCGTCTTCCTGTTCCTCACTCCACCAACCCCAGTTTCCGGAGAGTTACGGCCAGTTTCTGCTTCATCGGGTCCGACATCGAACACAGCGGCAGGCGGAGCGACTCGTTGATGAGTCCCATCATTGCCATGGCGGTTTTCACTGGGACCGGGTTCGTGTCTATGAACAGGTCGCAGAAGAGCGCGTAGTACTTGCGGTGAAGTTCCAGC
>VGWI01000004.1 GCA_016873655.1 Lentisphaerota bacterium | reverse complement strand
TGGCCGCCAGCCGCGCAGCGACAGTGAGTCCGATGCCGAGGTGCCCCTCCTTCGTTGAGAAGAACGGCCTCACGCAACGCAACCGCACTGCGTCGCTCATGCCGGAACCCGTGTCTGAAACCGTAACGTTCACCCAGCCGTCGGACTCCGATTCTATCGCCACCGCCACTGACCCGCCCCCGTCCATTGCCTCCGCCGCGTTCACCAGAACCGCCGCAAACAACTGGACAAGCCCCGTCCGCTCCGCGCGGACATCGTGTGCGCCGGCGGAGGCGCTGATGGTTACGGCCACCGGCATGCCTCCGCCTCGCTCCCTGCCCCACTTCCACCTGCACAACGCAACCGCATCCTCGATGGCATCCTTCACGGAAACCTCGTCCGCCGCGGAGGCCGGACCGGCCGCAATGCGCCGCAACGCCAACCGGACTTCCTGCCCCGCGTCATCGCCCAGGCTCAACAGTCCGAACCGATCGCCTTCCGCCGCGAAGGCGGCTCTCAACACCCCCGCCGGAAGCGACGAGACCAGCGCATGCTCGGCGCCCAGCAAACGGGTCACGATGCCAAGCTCCGCGCGACGCAGCAGCTCCATGGCGCCGGAAACCGGAATTGCGTTCGCACGGGACCTTTCCAGCGCCGCCCGCGTCTCATCGAGCTCACTTCTCAGTTTCTCGTGCGCCGAGATCAGGTCCACGTACCCCCGCAGCTCCACGACGAGCTCACTCAATACGCCGGCAGCCTCGGCAACCTCGCCCTTGCCGCCAAACGGGGAACCGATTGACTTGATGTCGCCGCGCTTGACCCGGTCCGCCATGCGCCCGAGTTCGCCAACCTGCCCGGCAAGGCGGGTTCCCGCCCGGTAGAATGCCCAGCCGGTGAGAAGCGAAAAGATCGCCATGGCAATGGCCGCGTTGCCCGGCAGTGTCCCGATCCCCACCTTGTCCGGCACACTGAGTTTGACAAGGTACAGGTGCAGGATGAACAGCGTGGAAGTGAAGATCGGGAAGAACGATGCGAGGTGAAGTGTCGTGCGCAGTCTCAAATCAACCTTGCCTCAGGGTTGTGACGAAAAAGCCGCATACCGCGACCATCCCCGACGGCGGCCATCCTGCTTGCGGCCGGAACTCAAGTCAAGCAACGGCAGACACAGTCATCCGCCCTCTCGCTTCATTTCCGAACAAGGTCACCCACCCCCGCGCACATTCACATCCCCGCTTCGCGAAGGGCCCTCTTGGCGCAATCGGGACAGTAGCCGTGCGAGAAATGCGTGTTTGAGTGCTGCCCTATGTAGCTTTCCATCTGCTGCCATTCGCCATCCTCGTTCTTGATCTTCTTGCACTCGGAACAGATAGGCAGAAATGACTCCAGAAGCTTCACCTCCGACAACGCGCGGCGCAGTGCTTCAGCAGACTTCTGCTCCTGGTCGAGAGCCTGCCTCATTTTCCATACAGCCCCTCCTATCGCAAGAAAGGACACCAGCCGGATCGTCGTGTTCCATACGGCAAAGGCTTGGGCCGTGTAGACATGCGAGGACAGCAGATCGGCGCCGAACCACACGAGCGCGCTGAGCACCGACGCACAGACGGCATAGGCAAACTCGGTGTACCACGCGGCTGCTGCCACCGGAATGAAGTAGAAGACGAAGAAGTTGAGCTCGTGGCCAGTCTGCCAGTCCACGAGCCCGAGCAAGCCTATCGACACAGTAACAAGTCCCCTGGCCATCCTCTTGTTTCTCAGAACCGCGATCATGTTCAACCCACCCTTCCGCGCGCCTCCGCGCACATCGCCCCAGAGCAAGCTTGCACTCCCAACCTCCCGCATCCGGCGGAGCGAGCCCGTCGGGGCGCGAGGTCACACGATGCCACCGGGCTTTCCGTTCCCGCTGTTCGCCGCGTCAACGATCGACTTGTGCCCTCTGCCCTTCAGAAGTCCGTTGAAGAAACCCTTCGCATTGGCGCCGATCGAACGGCTGCTGTATCCGCCCTCCTGCACCACAAGGGTCGGCAGCTTCATGGCGCCAACATCCGACCCTATCGCCGAGAACTCCCTCGCCCTGAAGTCCCAGGTCCCGGTCGGGTCCCCATTTGCGGTGTCGAGCCCCAGACACACCACCAGCCACGTCGGGCCGAACGTTTCGATGCGCCTGATGGCCTTGCGCAGAGTCTGCTGGTATGTCCGGAAATCGGTCTTCTCCCCCATCGGGTAGTTGACGTTGTATCCTCTTGACCGGTGCCACGTCATCAATTATGCGCCTTATTCGAAACATCGTTTACACGCCATATTATGAGCAGCCGCTCAATCCTCTCCATGACTACAGCGGCATCCGCCGCCTGCCAAGATAACGGTACCCGACCCCGTGGATTGTCTCGATCGTGTCCGCCGCGCCCTTCCCGGGATCAAGCTTCTTCCTCAGTTTGGCAATGTGCTGGTCCAGCGTTCGCGTTGTTCCGAAGTAGTCGACACCCCAAACGGCGTTGAGAATCCGGTCTCTGCTGAGCACCTCGTCAGGATGATCCCTGAACAGCTTGATAAGTCGCACTTCCCGCTCGGAAAGCTCGTGAGTCCGTCTCCCGGCCGCCAGCCTGTACGTCTTCGGATCAACGGTGGCCGGCCCGAAGACAAATGGCTCGTCATCGCCGCCGACATACGCCTTCCCGCCAGATTCAACGAGCCTGGACCGGCGCAAAAGGGCGGCTATCCGGGCAAGCAGCTCCCTTACGCCAAACGGCTTGCTCACGTAGTCGTCCGCACCCAGCCGCAGCCCTATCACCTTGTCGGCTTCCTCGCCTTTTGCCGTGAGCATCAACACCGGCACCGCCTGGTTCACCGCCCTTATCTCCCGGCAGACGTCATACCCGCTCTTCTCCGGCATCATGATGTCGAGTATGACAAGGTCATACCGCCTCTTCCCGAAGAGGGCCAGGGCAGCGCCGCCGTCTCGCGCCGCATCGACCTCGTACCCGTCGCTGACCAACGTGTCCACGAGGCCGTCCCTGATATTCGTGTCATCCTCGGCAACCAGTACGCGCACCTTGCTCACGCTGCCGGCCCCCCCGTCACTTTTCCTTCCTCACCCGTCGCGACGGGCATTACGAGCGCAAAACAACTGCCGCCGCCTTCGCGGGGCTCATACTTGACATCGCCGCCAAGGTCGCGTGCAAGCTGACGGGCTATGCTCAAACCCAGCCCGCACCCCGCATTCGGCGCCGAAAGCGACGCGTCTCCACGGAAGAACTTTTCAAACAGCCTTCCCCTGTGCTGGCGGGAAACGCCCGGTCCACGGTCCATCGCCCTCAGGAACACCGAATCGCCCTCTCTGGTCACCGACAGAACGAACTCGCCGCCCGCCGCCGCGTATTTTACGGCGTTGTCCAGCAGGTTCAGCAATATCTGCTCCAGTGCGTCACGGTCAAAGCGCACACGCATGGCAGCCCCACTCACGTCCCATCGCGGCTCCATTCCGGCGTCCCTCAGTCGCCACTCGTGCTCGCGCATCAGTCTTCCGGCGGCCTCACACACATCGATGTTCTCCGGTGAATAGGTCTTTCTCCCCTGCTCAAGACGGCTGAAATCCAGAACGTTGTTGACCAGCCTCGTGAGCCGCATGCTCTCCTGGGAAATAACATCGAGGTACCGCCTTCTCTTCTCCTCTTCCTTCACGCGACCTTCGCTCAGCAGCTCGGAATACATCCGTATGGCCGTCAACGGGGTCTTGAGCTCGTGCGACACGTTCGACACGAAACTGGTCTTTCTCATGGCATCCCTGCGCTGCAGCCACGCCTGCCAGGCAAGAAGCCCTCCTCCCAGCACAATGGACACCCCGAGAATCGCCACCATAAGACCGCCGACGACCATGACCCCACCCGACCTAGAAGCGAATGCGCCTGGCCCGGCTCCAGCCACAAGCCGCCAGTGGGGCATCTCCGGGTCCAGCGTCACCACGATGTCAGCGGCCGGCGCATTCGCTTCTTCTCCGTCCCCGCCTGCCCTGTGCATCGGGAACCCCGCTCCGTCAACCAGTTCCCATGTCCACCCCTCTCCAGGCTGAGGGAAGGCTGCAACAAGCCTCGACAGGAGCACCGGCCAGTCCAACTCGATCCCGAAAACCGTCCCGCCGGAGCGCTTCCACCCCAGCATGTACAGGCGGTTCTCCTCGAACCAGGAAAGCCACCCGCCGGCATTCCGGCCCACGGTGTCGGCCTTCGCGCCTTTCTCTCCGGCATCCCACGAATCACGCCCCGAAAACAGCGCATCGTAACGCGCGATGAACCTGGACTCTTCCCCGCTGCATTCGCCCGGCCGCGGATACAAAAGGCCGGATTCCTCGTCCCAGATAAACACGTTCCTGACAAGCGCATGCCTCTTCCGCAGTTCAAGCAGATACGCGGCCTCACCTCCGGCCGGGGCGGAATTCATCAGGCCAGACAGCTCGGACTGGGCAATGGCCACCTGCCACCGTAGCGCGTCGGCCCCGGCATCGGCCCTCAGGCGCGCCGCCGCTACAACCTGCCCCGCCGCGCGCTCCTCTTCGTGCCGAAGCATGAAAAGAGCCCACACGGCCAACGCCGCAGCCGGGAGAAGCAGCATCAGCCAGTAAACAACTATCGCCCTCTTCCCCACGCCGTTCCTCCTTGCGCGCTGCAGAGCCTGCGAGTCCGCGGCGCCTTCCCGCGACCCATCCCTGCCCCGGCGAGTTTACCGCGCCGGATGTTTTTCCCTGGATCCGGCCCGACCCCGGGCCGGGAGAACCGGGGCGCGACCGCCCCGGCCCCAGCCCCCCCCGCGCCGGCCCAAGAGCGGCCACCCCCACCGCGATCACGTCGCCACCGCCGGACCTACTGGGCGGACTGCTGGTTGTATGTCCTGTACGAATCCGCCCTCAGTGTCTTTCTCTGCTCCCTCGTCATCCCGCTGTTGGCCTCGATAGCGGCTGCCTGCTTCTCGGCCTCCTGGGCCTTTTCCGCCAGCTCACTGTCGTCCAGCTTCTCTGCCGTCTTCTTCAGGCTTTCGGCAGCCTGCCTGAGGGCCTGGGCGGCCTCTCCCGCCTTGCCCTGGTCGGCCAGAGTGATGGCGTCATCCTGCGCCCTGGCGGCGAGATTCAGTTCAACGTCTTTCTTCACCTCCGCGTTCACCGACTTTTCCGCCTCCTCGACCACCGCCGTGAAACTCACCTCGACGCTGGCCGACGATTCTTCACGCTTCTGGTTCACAAGATTCTCATACCGCACCATCGCGGATGCCACCGGCCTGCTTTCGCCGGCCGCACCGGACGGTATCTCCACCTCCAGCAGCGCGAACTTCTTCTGGCCGCCGTAGAGCTGGTTCAGGGCCACCTCAACCGTCCGGCCGCGCACGGAAACGTCCCGCCCTATCACGCCGACGGGCCTCACTCCTTCGGGGCATTCGATGATCAGGTTCACGTCCCTGGCCACAACGCTGAGGACGTCGCCAAGTTCAGCCTTGAATATGCGGGGCAGGTCACGGCTCGATTCCGCGAAGTACGTGTTGCCGTCGCTGTTCTGCGCAAGCCTCGCCATCAGGTCCTCGTTGTAGTCTTTTCCGACACCAACTGTCGTTACGGATATCCCCTCCTTCATCAGGCCAGTTCCAAGCCGCCCGAGGTCCTCAGGCGATCTCGGCCCGACGTTTGCCAGTCCGTCGGAGAGCAGAATCACCCTGTTGACGTATTCCTTGTCGAGGTTTTTGCGGACTTCGGCGGCGCCCTGGCTTACCCCGCCGAACAGCGCCGTGCTGCCGCCGGTGCGAATGCTCCTGATCCGAGCCTCAATCCACTCGGTATTCGCCGCGCTCTGCGCCGGCACAACCGTCTCCACGTTGCTTTCGTAGACCACGAGAGAGAAGATATCCCGCCCATCCAGTCGGCGCAGCGCTTCAATTGCGGCTTCCTTGGCCTTCTCCAGCTTCTCGCCGCCCATGGACCCCGACCGGTCCAGCACAACCGCCAGGTTCACAGGCGCACGCTCACCCGCCCTCACAACCTGGTCCGCGTCCAGCGATATCCTGACCACCGCCTTGTGCGTCCGTCCGGCCGTCAGCAATGCCCGGTCCAGTTCAACCGTGCACTTCACCACGCTGCTGTCCGCGGACTTCGTCTTCGCCGCCTCGGCGCCCGCCGCAAGCAGAACCAGACCGGCAACCGCCACTCTCTTCAACACCGTACTCATCGGACACCTCCCCTTCAGCGCCCGCGCCCGTACCCCGCGTGGAATGTACCCGGATCGGCGTCCTGCCGCCACCGCGGATTGGGCTGCGTCGCCATCACTGTTGCCATGGACGCCTCTCCCTTTCATCGGCGTCACTGAAACACAGCGAGCGAGACGGCTTGTCACCCACGCATGACAGAAGTGTAAAAGAAATGTATCAGCCCCCCGCCTTCGGGTGGCACGGCATCTCCAAGGCACCGCGTGGTCGCCACGCTCCCAGATGGAGCCGGCCCGACCCCGGGCCGGGAGAACCACTGCACGGTCGCCCCGCGCTCCAACCCGCGCCCCACCGGGTTCTGTAGCCGCGCCACGCAGGGGCGCGCCGTTTTGCCATCCCCGACAGATTGACCTGCAGTCCTGTAGCCGCGCCACGCAGGGGCGCGCCCCTCCCCTCGGCAACGCGGCCCTGCGTGACGAGACGTTGCTCGCCGCGTCAACAGCAAGCGAAGGCTGGCGCGCCGCGGTTACAGGAAGACATCAGCCCGATCGGTCACAGAGACCTGCGCCCCTCCAACCCGCGATCACCTCGACCAACTGGAGCCGGCCCGACCCCGGGCCGGGAGAACCACTACGGGCAGGTTGCAGGCGGGCCTGCGTCGCCGGTGAGGAAGGTCACTATTTGCTTGCCCCATGACGCCGCACACGGTTTCCTTGCCGCACGACGAATGCACCGCGTTGAAGTCATGCCCGTAGGGGAGGAACCTATGAGAATCGCCTTGCTGATTGGCCTCGCAATGCTCTTCATGGCCGGCTGCGCCACAACCCCTGCCGAGACATACCGGAACTGCATGCGGTCCTGGTACGGCAGGACGCACAAGGACCGGCCGGAAGAGATCAAGGAAGCCGTGAAGTCCGGCCGTCTTGTGGCAGGCATGAATACGATGGAAGCCGGACTGTGCTGGGGCACCCCGACCAGGAAGGAACCGATCAAGAGCGAAGCCGTCGCGAGCGAGGTATGGATTTACGAGGAAACAATAGGGACGGGCGCTTCGTCGCTCTTTGACATCACCGTCGTGCGCAGCAAACTTGTCATGACCAACGGCCCCGCCGGCCCCGCCGTGTCCAACTGGACCGTTTACGAATGACGCCTGACTGCGGCTCGGAAGTGCGGCAAGCCATGCCGCCCGGCAAGTGGTTCTCGATTGTTCTGGCCGTAACCTTCGGTACGGCGGCCGCCGCAGCAGCGCTCAATTTTGCGGTGGACCCCCTCCTCCACTACCGCGACGGACGGCACGGTCGCCCGCCTTACCTGAAGGGCACCCTCCGCTCAATCCGATCCATAATCCCCGGACTCCTCTCTCACCGTCCGTGCGAAACAGTCGTTGTAGGCACATCCATGGTGCGCGACATACGTCCGTCGCAGATTGAGGCTTCTTCCCCGGGCATGGCCGCCAACGTTGCCGTGAACGGAGCAACCATCGAGGAACAGGCCTCGATCCTCTCTCTTGCCCTTGCGGCGCCGACGGTCCGGCGAATCATCTGGGGCGTGGACGTGTACTCGTTTTCTGACAATGATACAGGACTGAGCCGGATGCCGGCCCACCTGTACAACAACACGCCGTGGGACGACTACCGATACCTCCTTGACCCGGATGCCGCCGTTCTCTCGGTCAAGACGCTGATAGGCCGGGCGTTCGGGCTGTGGCCTGAGCACTTTGACTGGGACAACCTCGCGTTTTCCGGCGGGCGCTACACATACGGACGCGAACAGGTTCTCGCTGAATGGCGGCGCGGCACCTTCCACCGTTCCTACAGGCCGGAAACCCACAGCCTGGACGCTCTGAAAAGGAACTACCGACGCTTCGTCCGACCGCTCCTCAACCGGTCGTCGGATGTCCATATCGCGGTCTTCTTTCCTCCTTACTCCATTCTTGCCTGGGAAGACATGCGGCGAAAGGGCTGGCTTGAGGACGTCCTTGCGTTCAAGGCGTTCCTGATCTCCGAGCTCATATCGCACCCCAACATCAGTGTCTTCGATTTTCAGGCCGACGCATCCGTGGTATGCGACTTCTCGAACTACAAAGACCTCACCCACTTCTCCCCGGCGGTGAGCGACTCGATCCTCGCCGCCGTGGCTGATGGATCGTCCTCCATCCGCACCGGAACACAGGCCGCCGAAGCGGTCTCCCGCCTGCGCGGCCTGGTTGAGAGTCTGGACCTGGCATCACTTCTTGCAGAGCCCGGAGAATCGCCGCGGTGAAAACGGCCTTCTGCATAGCCGGAGTCCAGAAAGGCGGCACGACGGCGCTTACCGGGTTCCTGCGCGGCCATCCGGAACTCGCCCTCTCGCGCAAGCGCGAGACCCATTTCTTCGACCACGAGGAGTTCTTCGCCAGGAAGACCCCTCCATTCGATATCTATCACCGGTGCTTCGACATGGACGGCAAACGCTTCGCGGGCGAAACAACCCCCGCCTACTCATACTGGCCGGCAACGGCCCGGCGCATTCACGCCTACAACCCCGAAATGAAGCTCATCATCCTGTTGCGCAACCCGGTTGACCGCGCGTGGTCGCACTACCAGATGGAACTCAAGCGCGGCGCGGAGAAACTGCCGTTCGAACAGGCAATCGGGATCGAGAAGGACCGTCGCCGCGCGGTCTGGCCGTTCCCGGACCGCGTACACTCCTACGTTGACCGGGGGTTCTACGCGCCTCAGATCGAACGTATCCTGTCGGTATTCCCTGAATCGCAGGTTCTCTGCATCAAGAACGAAGACCTGCAGCGACGGCACCACGACGTCCTGCGCCGCGTTTACGGGTTCCTGGAAGTGGATGTCGGCGCGCACATGCCTGAGCCCCGCAGCATTTTCTCCCAGAACTACGATCCGGTGCCGCCCCAAACCCGCGCGCGGCTGCTTCGCTCCTTCGCGCCCGACATCGCCAGATTGCAGGAGATGCTGGGCTGGGATTGCTCTGAATGGATGAAGCCGATCGCCGGCGAGAGGCTCGCCGAACCCGAGTTCGATCAGGCCGAATTCCCGCCGGACGGCGCGAATTCGCTCCCGCTGCTGAAGCGCCTTATCGTGGCCCGTCCGCACGTGCGCCGTTGCAGGGCATGCCGCAGGGCGTTCATTTCCATCCGATACGACAGGCGCGTGAAGTACTGCCGCAACCCCGGCTGCGTCCACGAATCGGAAGAAGCCTGGCTGGCGGAAAGCACCGGCCCCGACCCGGAACGGGACTGACCTTCCGCCGCGCCAAAGCGCGACGACCTCCTGGAGCCAGCCCGACCTCAGGCCGGAAGAACCGGGGCGCAGTCGCCCCGGCTCCAACCCGCGGCGTAGTCCTGCGTCAGCGGACGAAGGCCGGTGAAGCGAGGGCAGGAAGAGCGATCCGTGGACCTATTGAGCGTCCCATTGTGGCGTGACATTCCACGACCACCGCAACCCACACAGAATCTCAGCGCTGATTCCGTCGCTCAGGCCTTCTGTCCCATCCGCACGCGCCTTCCTTCGATTCTGACCCGGCGCGAGGCAAGAGCGCGAAGGGCCTCCGGGTATGCGATGTGTTCCTGTTCCTGTATGCGGGCGTGAAGCGTTTCGGGTGTGTCGTCTTCAAGAACCGGCACGGCGCGCTGCACAACTATCGGTCCGGTGTCTGTCCCCTCGTCCACAAGATGCACCGTGCAGCCCGCCACCTTGGCCCCGTAGTCAAGCGCCTGTTTCCATGACTCCAGCCCCGGGAACGCAGGCAGAAGGGCGGGGTGTATGTTCAGTATCCTGCCCCGGAAAGCATCCAGCAACCCACGCTTCACGATACGCATGAAGCCCGCCAGCGCCACAGCCTCCGCCCCGTAGTGACGCAACCGCTCAATGTAGCGCTTCTCACCCGCCCCCTCGAGTTTCGTCCGAAAAGGCCCGGCATCCACGAATTCCGCCGGTATTCCGCCATGCCGGGCTCTCTCGAGAATGTATGCATCCTTCACGTCGGAGAGCACGCAGACCACTTGGACGGGAATCGCGCCTCCCGCGCAGGCGTCCATGATTGATTGCAGATTCGTGCCCCGCCCTGACCCCAGCACAGCCAGCTTCAGTCTCGAATCCGTTCCCGTCGAAGTCATGATTTTCCCGGCCTTCCCGCAGCCTGCGAATGGGCGCAACGTAACAGATCGGTTCGCCACGCCGCAACTCTTGAAGGGGCTGACCGGCTCGTGTATTCTCCGCGCATTCCCGGGGCGATTAGCTCAGTTGGTTAGAGCGTCACGTTTACACCGTGAATGTCACAGGTTCGAGTCCTGTATCGCCCACCAGTCTTGATTCCCTATCTGTAGCCGCGCCACGCAGGGGCGCGCCCCTCCCCTCGGCAACGCGGCCCTGGCGTGCCGAGCCGTAGCTCGCCGTCTCAACAGCAAGCGAAGGCTGGCGTGCCGAGGCTACAGGAAGACATCACTGTTCCCCATGCCGGCCCGCATTACGGGTGGACTAACAGGCCGGAATCTGCATAATGTCGCCGCTCCAATTCACTGGAAGGAATGCAGGGGGAAGATGAAGAAGCTTGTTCTAGGCCTGCCCAAGGGCAGCCTCCAGGAAACGACCTTCGCAATAATGCAGAAGGCCGGCTACACCGTTAAGGCCACATCGCGGTCCTACGCGCCGGACGTGGATGATCCCGAGATAGAGGCAAGGCTTCTGCGGGCGCAGGAGATAAGCCGCTATGTCGAACTCGGCGTCCTCGACGCCGGCATCACCGGACATGACTGGGTGGTGGAGAACGGGTCCGACGTGCACGAGGTCTGCGAGCTGCTCTATGCCAAGCAGGGCTTCCGCCCCGTCCGATGGGTTCTTGCCGTGCCGGAAGATTCTGCCATCCGCCGCGTGGAAGACCTGCAGGGCAAGCGCATAGCAACCGAGGCCGTCGGCCTTACCCGCCGCTTCCTCGAAGAGCGAGGCGTGACTGCCGACATCGAATTCTCTTGGGGCGCCACCGAGGCGAAGGCGCCGGATCTGGTTGACGCGATCGTGGAACTTACCGAAACCGGTTCATCCCTGCGCGCGAACAAGCTCCGCATCGTGGAGGAAGTCCTGCAGTCAACCACGCGGATGATCGCGGGCCGGGCGGCATGGGCTGACCAGTGGAAGCGCTGCAAGATCGAGCGTCTGGCTCTCCTGCTCAAGGGCGCGCTCGCCGCCGAGCACAAGGTCCTGCTGAAGATGAACGTACCGACGGGGCTCGTGGGCAGGGTGACGGACATGCTCCCGTCCCTGCACGCGCCGACTGTCAGCGGCCTTGCGCAGGGCGATTGGGTGGCGGTCGAGACCGTTATAGACGAGAATACGGTAAGGGAGATAATTCCGCGGCTCAAGGAAGTCGGCGCGGAAGGGATCGTCGAACTGCCGATCAACAAGATAATCGCTTAGGCCGGCACACGCCGGCACGGGCACAGGACCAACAAGGAGGGATACGCCGTGGGCAGCATCAAGAAGAAGCGCACGAAGAAGATGTCCAAGCACAAGTACCGGAAACGGCAGCGTGCTTTGCGTCACAAGAACAAGTAGAGCCCGCGCCGCGCCGCATGCATGGCGCGGCACTCGGGTTCCCGTGTCCCGGCTCGCCCATTGCACGCCGGTTCTTGTTTTCATTGCAGCCCTGGCAGCTTCGTGCGCTTCCATGCGCCGGACCTCCCCGCGGCTTGACGATTCCGAACTCGCAACGGCGAGGGCGCTCGCCCTCTACGCAACCGCGGCGGTCAGGGAAGCGGACGGCGGGTTGCAGTCGGACGACGCAGCCGACATGCTGGTCCGAGCTCACGAGCTGGACCCGGACGCCTACCGTGTGACGGCAAGGGCGGCTGCCGCGCTCTTGCGCACCGGCAGGATGGACGAGGCGATCAGCCTCCTCGAACAAGCCTGCAAACGCGAACCGCGAAGCCTTGCGCGCGCGGATCTGGCAGTCGCATGCGAGGCCGCCGGCAGAACGGACGACGCGGTAAGGCACTACCGGAAAGCGGTCGAGATCGCACCGCAGTACGATGTTCTGCACATTCAGCTTGTCCGCGTCCTCTTCTCAGCGAAACGCGACCAGGAAGCGCTGGAAGCGATTTCTGACGGCCGGAAGAAGGCATCCAACCCGCAAACTCTGGTCTCATTCTGCTACAGGATGGCGGCCGACTTCGTTTCCGCGAGGGAGATTAGCCGGGCCGCGGCGTGCTTTGAGTTTCTTCTGCCCGACTCGCCCGAAAACGAAAACGATATCAGGATGCTCCTGGCCGGGCTTTACGAGGATATGGGCGACAAGGATGCGGCAATCCGCCATCTCGACACTGTCACCCGCAGCGCCGCGCCAAGGCCAGACGCCTTCGTCAACCTCGCCCTGCTCCAGCGCGGGACCGACCGGGACAAGGCAGCCGGCACCCTGTCCCGCGCCCTCGCCCGCATGCCCGGCGACCAGACGATTCTGCTCTCGGTGGCCGTTTTCCAGATGCAGGACGGCAAACTTGAGGAAGCGGTGGAATCGTTCCGGCTGGCCGAACAGGTCGCCGCCTCATCACCGGAAAAGCCACTCACCAGTGCTTTCTACCTCCACTTCGGTTCCGCATGCGAACAGGCCGGAGAACACCGCCAGGCCGAGGAGGTGTTCCGGCGCGGGCTGGAGAAGTACCCTGACGACCACGCCATTCTGAACTACCTCGCCTACATGTGGGCCGACGCCGGCATCAACCTTGGAGAAGCAAGGAGGCTCGTGGAACACGCACTCGAACTCGAACCGGCAAACGGGGCATACGTGGACACGCTCGCATGGGTGGCTTACCGGGAGGGCAAGTTCGGGGAGGCCCTCGAGCTGATGCTGAAGGCGGCCGCGCTGCTGCCGGAGGATCCGGTGGTCCTTGACCACCTCGGCGACGTCTACGATGCACTCGGCAGGAGGGAAGATGCCGCCGAATGCTGGAAGAAGAGTCTTGCCGCCGATCCCACCGACGATAATGTACGCGAGAAGCTTGCCGGCGAAGCGTCGCGGCCGTCCGCGACACACGGCTGCGGCGCGGAAGCGCGGTGAGGACGCCGGAGGCCGGAGAGCCGTTGACTATGCCTTCGATTCACCAGCTCGTGGCAGGTTACGCGAAGAGCGATGCCATCAGCAACGAGGCGCGCGTGCTGCGCGATATGTTCCGGCGCTGGGGATTCGCCTCCGATATCTACTGCGAGACCCGCCGGATACTGCCTGAGCTCAGGGGCGATGCCCGCGATCTCGCCGGCCTGCGATGCGCGCCGGAAGACATCGCACTTCTGCATCTGTCAATCGGATCGCCCGCCAACGACCTGTTCCAGGTCCTGCCCTGCCGGCGTGTGCTCCTCTACCACAACATAACGCCATCGTCCTTCTTCAGACTGATCAACCAGTCAACAGCGGCCAACCTCGAGCTCGGACGCCGCCAGGCGTGCGCCCTCTCCGGCGCGGCGCACATCGTTCTTGCGGACAGCGCCTTCAACGCCGCCGAACTCCGGGAGATGGGCTACGGAGACGTGAGCGTGTTCCCCCTGGCCCTGGAACTCGAGAGTCTCGACCGCACCTCCCCCGGCATGCTCCGCGCCCTCGCCGACGGCCGCACCAATGTCCTGTTCGTCGGAAGAGGCGCGCCGAACAAGAAGATCGAGGATGTCATCACCGCGTTCGCCTTCTTCCAGCGTTTCGTTGACCCCGACGCCCGCCTGGTGCACGCCGGTTCCTACGCCGGAACCGAGAGGTACGCGGCCTATGTCAGGGCGGCCGCCCGCGAGGCCGGCATCGGCAACGTGCTCTTCACCGGCTCGATCCCGCAGGAGGAACTCAACGCATGCTACGCCGCGGCGTCGGTCTTTGTCTGCATGAGCGAACACGAAGGCTTCTGTATCCCGCTGCTTGAAGCGATGAAGGCGGGCGTGCCGGTTCTCGCTTTCGAGGCCGGGGCGGTGCCGGAAACGATGGACGGTGCCGGGGTCATCTTCAGGAAGAAGGACTTCGCCGCCGTTGCGGAAATGATGGGGCTGCTGGCCGGCGAGACACCGCTGCGCCGTTCCGTGCTGCGCGGACAGTGCGAGAGGGTGGCACGGTTCACTGCACGCGACGCCGAGTCAGAACTGCGGAACCTGCTTGCCCCGACGCTGCCGCGTCTGGACAATACCACCCGTCATGAGTAAAGGTCTTCTCGCCGACGTAGGAGAACTCGAACTTATCCGCCGCCTTGCCGGCAGGCTCGGTCCGGCCCGCGGCGTCGTGACCGGCATCGGCGACGATGCCGCTGTCGTTAGGCCGACGCCAGACTCCGCGTTCGATCTCGTGCTGACCTCCGACGCGGTGATACAGGGAACCCACTTCCTGCCCGACTCCGATCCCCGGTCGGTTGGCCACAAGGTTGCCGGCCGCGCCCTGAGCGATCTTGCCGCGATGGGTGCGGAACCGGACTGGGCGTTGATTGATCTTTCCGCGCCGCCGGATACGCCAGCAGCATTCGTGGAAGCGGTCTACGACGGCGCCGCCGGCCTTGCCGCGCGCCACGGACTCGCCATTGTGGGCGGCGATACGGCGCGCTCATCGGACCTTGCCCTGCACATCTTCGCCGTTGGACGCGTGCCCGCCGGGCGCGCGCTGCTCCGGTCCGGCGCCGGGACGGGCGATGCCGTCTATGTGACCGGCTCACTGGGATGCAGCATCGCCGGCCGCCATCTCTCCTTCGAACCGCGCGTCAGGGAAGGCATCTGGCTGCGGGAGTCCGGAATCGTCACCTCCGCGATAGACGTCAGCGACGGCCTTGCGCGGGACATGATGCATATACTCGAGATGAGCGGCGTCGGGGCGGTGATCGAGCAGGACTTGATTCCCGTTTCTCCCGCCGCCGCGCAGGCCGCCGATGGACTCTCGCCGGTCGAGCACGCGCTCCACGACGGAGAGGATTTCGAGCTTCTGTTCACTTTGCCCGCGGAAGAGGCCGACGCTTTCGACGCCCGCTGGCACGCCATGTTCAGCCTGCCTTGCACCCGCATCGGACGCATTACCGCCAACAAGGGAAACCTGATCCTTTCCGGCAAAGGCGGCAGCACACCCGTTCCCGGTTGTTCCCATTTCGATCATTTCCGGAGAGGCGACAGGCCATGACACGTCCGGCGCAGATACCGTGGAACCAGCCGTTCCTCAGCCCTGACACTTCCACGACGCATGCGCTTGCATCGCTGCTCGTGACCCGGATGACCGGGCCGCTCGTGGTGGCGCTCTCCGGCGACCTCGGCAGCGGCAAAACATGCTTCACGCAGGGACTCGCAAGGGCGCTGGGCATTGGAAGGCTTGTCACGAGCCCCACATTCACTATAGCCAACGAGTATCGCGGCCCCGGACGCCCGCTGTACCATGTGGACCTCTATCGCATCTCCAGTCCCGACGAGGCGCTCGCGCTTGGCCTGGAGGAGTACATCTTTTCGAGCGGCGTCACCGCGATTGAATGGGCCGAGCGGGCCGGCGACCTGATCCCGGCTTCGGCCGTCAGAATCCGCTTCTCCGTGCCGCCGGACGGCCATGGCCGCACCATACTGCTCGAGCCGCCGGCCGCGCCGGTTCGCTCTTGAATATCGGTACTAATAAACTACTTTCACTCCCCATTGCCGCCGGCAAGAGGCGGGGCGCGTTCATTCCGAAAGGCTGGAACATGGAGAAACTGAAGGTCGCCGTAATCGGCCTTGGCATGGGCAAGGGGCACGTCAAGCAGTTCGCGTAACATCCCGGGGGCCTGGTCGTCGCCGTCGCCGACCTGAACAAGGACCGCATCGCGGCGGGAGACCTCAAGAGGCGGAACCGGGAAGAGTCCAGGGGCTGACAGACGGCGAACGCCGCCCCGGCAGAATGCCGACTCTGGCGCGGGCATCCTGCCGCTGTTCTTCCTGCATCGCCCTATCGCAACGCCGCGACCATCGCAACCGCATCGCGTGAAAGGGCCGTTATTTTCGCCCAGTCGCCAGCCTTGACCAGTTCCTTTGCGACCATCCAGGAACCGCCAACGGCAGCGACTATGGGCAAAGCGAGGTAGTCCCTGGCGTTCGAAGCCCCGATTCCGCCGGTGGGCAGAAACTTGATGCCAGTGTGCCCGTAAGGCCCGGAAAGTGCGCTCAGCATCTTCATTCCGCCCAGGTTCTCGGCAGGAAAGAACTTCAGGAGCTTGATACCGAGCGCCATCGCCGCCTCGATCTCCGTCGGCGTAGCGACGCCCGGGATGAAGGAAAGCCCCATCCGCCTGGCCAACTCAGCAACCTTGGGATTCAGTCCCGGAGCAACCGCAAACCCGGCCCCGGCGTCAACAGACCGGCGAACCTGGTCTTCATTGAGAACAGTCCCGGCCCCCACGAGCATGTCAGGGAACTCCCGCGCCACCGCGGCGATCGCCTTCCCGGCTGCCTCGGTTCTGAACGTGAATTCAACGATATCCAGACCGCCATCCATCAGCGCGCCGGCCAGTTTCAGGGCCTGGTCGGTGTTCTCCACTGTGGCGGCGGGTACAATCCTTGTCCTGGCAATTCGATCCATTGCGCTCCTCCCCGGGCTGTGTTGTTGAAATCGGTCGGGCGGCCATTATAATGCCCCGCCAGTTGACTGCAATGACCACAACTTCACAACCAGAACAGAAACAGCACCGCCGGTTCCACATCCGCTCGATCGAGGAACTCCGGTCAGCAGCCGCCACGCTCGGGCTCGACCTCCCGGTTTCGGACGATGTTTCGGTGCTTGCGGAACCGGTGCCGGTCGGCAAAGTCAAGATGCCGAACCGATTCCTGGTCCAGCCCATGGAAGGTTTTGACGCCGACGCCGACGGCGCGCCGGGAGAACTGAGTTTCAGGCGCTACAGACGCTATGCTGAGGGCGGATTCGGGACAATATGGATTGAGGCGACCGCGGTCGCCGCCGAGGCGCGCTCAAACCCGGGCCAGTTCTATCTGCACGACGGCAGCGCAGGCATGTTCGCGCGCCTCGTTTCCTCCATCAGGAAGACCGCGCGCGCGGCGTTCGGTCACGATGTCGTCATCATCATCCAGTTGACCCATTCGGGTCGCTACAGCAAGCCGCACGGCATACCGCGTCCGATCATCGCGCACCACAGTCCGGTCCTTGACCCGATCCACAGGCTGCCGAAAGACTATCCGCTGATCAGCGATGGCGAACTCGACCGTCTGCAGGACGCCTACGTGAACGCAGCGCGGCTTGCGGAAGCCGCCGGGGTGGACGGGGTGGACGTAAAGAGCTGTCACCGATACCTGGTCTCGGAACTGCTCGCCTCCCACACGAGAGAAGGCCGATACGGCGGATCCTTCGAGAACCGCGCCAGGTTCCTTCTTGAAACCGCGGGCCGCATCGGCGCCGAAACCGGCGGGATCTTTGCCACGACCCGGATGAATGCGTTCGACGCCATCCCCCACCCCTACGGGTTCGGGATGAAGACCGACGGCAGCCTCACCCCTGACCTTTCCGAGCCGCTGAAGCTCGCGGAAGGCCTTGCCGCCGCAGGCGCTCCGCTGCTGAACGTCTCGATCGGCAACCCTTACTTCAACCCGCACTACGGACGGCCCTTCGACTTCCCCGTCTACGGCGCGCCTGTGCCGGAAGAGCATCCGCTGACCGGACTGAAACGTTTTCTGGATATCACCGCGGCAGTTCAGCGGAGCATGCCCGGGGTGCCCGTGGTTGGGTCCGGCTACTCGTGGCTGCGCCAGTTCATGCCGAACGTCGCAGCGGCGGTGATCCGTTCGGGCGGAGCGGCGCTGCTGGGGGTAGGCCGGGGCGCGTTCGCCTACCCTGACTGCGTAAGAGACGTTCTTCAGTCGGGGAAGATGGATCCAGCGAAGTGTTGCGTCACCTGTTCGGCCTGCACCCAGATCATGCGCGACGGAGGAAAGACCGGGTGCGTCGTCAGGGATTCGGATGTCTACGGGCCTCAGTACCGGCTGGCGCGCAGGTTCGCTGTGGACAGGTTGCGCGCGGAAGCGGGCAGGTGCCGTGAGTGCGAAGAACCGACCTGTGCGGCCGGATGTCCGGCCCATATCGAGATACCGTCGTTCCTTCGCGCCTTCGCCGACGGCGACATTGCCGGGGCATACAACATCCTGCGCATGTCAAATCTGCTGCCGGAAATGTGCGGTTTCGTCTGCCCCGCCGAAGTGCAGTGCGAGGGGTCCTGCATCGAAGATGTGTTCTGCAGGAACCCCATCCCCATACGGGATATTCAGCTTGTCACAAGCCGGCTGGCGCGGCTCCAGGGGCTAACCGGCGTCCGCCTGCCCGCGAAAACATCTGGCCGGCGGGCGGCGGTAGTCGGCGGAGGCCCCGCCGGCGTGGCATGCGCGGTGAGGCTTCTCGAGCTTGGCCATACGGTGGTCCTCTTCGAACGCGGAAACAGGCTCGGCGGCGTTCCGGCTGAGGCGATTCCCGGCGAAAGACTCTCGGACCCGGAGGAAGAGATCGGCGCGATCCTGGCGCCCGCTGTTGCGGCCGGCCGCATCGAGATCCGCTATGGCATGACCCTTGGCGTGTCCGTCCGGCTTGAGGCGCTGACAGCCGAGTTCGACTCCGTGATGCTGGCAGTCGGCATGGCTGAGCCCAATCCGGCCGGCAGACCCGGAGGAGTCGTTGGCGCGATCGAGTTTCTGAAGGAATCCAAGTCGGGCGCTTTCAAGAACATTCCAGGCCGGGTTGCGGTGATAGGCGGCGGAAACACCGCCATAGATGCCGCCACGGAAGCCTGCCGCCTCGGCGCGCGGGACGTGTACCTGCTGTACCGGCGGTCCTTCGCGGAAATGCCGGCTTGGCCGGACGAACGAGACCGCCTGATCGCCCGCGGCGTGCATCTGCTGGTACTGACCCAGCCGGTGGGTTACGTGACCGACGGTTCAGGACAGCTCCAGGGCCTGCGGATCGCGCGGACCGAGCTTCTTGATCCCGATGTATCCGGACGGCGCAGGCCGTCTGTTGTTGCCGGCAGCGAAAGCATCCTGGATGTGGGGCTCGCAGTTGAGGCCACCGGCCAAGGCGTCTCCGTCCGCGTGCGCGAGGCGTTGGCCGGCCTGGAATTCACGGATTCCGGCCTCCTGGCCGTAAAACCGGGCTCATTCCGCACGAGCAACAGCCGCGTCTTCGCGGCCGGCGACCTTGTCAACGGCGGCACCACGGCGGTGCGCGGAATCGCCGAAGCGATGAAGGCGGCTGGTGAAATGGACCTTGCGATGCGCGCGCCGGCCGCAGAAAGGAAGGCGAAACAGTGAATAAGCTCGCTCTGGTAACCGGCGCAGGCAGGGGAATAGGCCTCGGGATCGCCCGCTGCCTTGCGGCCGAGGGATGGAACCTGGCAATCAACGACGTTCATCCCGCCGACGCAGTTGAGCCGGCCGTGTCGGAACTGAGCGCCGCCGGGGCCGATGTTCTCTATTGCCGGGCCGATGTGACCGACGCGAAGCCAAGAGCGGAAATGATATCCGCGATCCGCTCGAAATTCGGCCGGCTTGATCTGCTGGTGAACAACGCCGGCGTTGCGCCGAAAGTGCGGGCCGACATGCTTGACGCAACGGAGGAAAGCTACGAGTGGGTGATGCGGATCAACCTGCAGGGCCCCTATTTCCTGACCCAGGCGGTCGCGCGCTGGATGGTGGATCAGCGCAAAGCGGACCCGTCGTTCACCGGGTGCGTAGTGAATATATCCTCCGTTTCGGCCGAAGTAGCATCACCGAACCGCGGCGAGTACTGCGTTTCCAAGGCGGGGGTAAGCATGGCCACGCGCCTGTGGGCGGCGCGCTTGGGCGAGTTCGGGATAGGCGTGTTCGAAATACGCCCGGGCGTGATCGAGACCGACATGACCGCGGCTGTTAAGGAGAAGTACGACCGTCTCATCGCGCAGGGCCTGATGGTCCAGCCGCGATGGGGCCGGCCCGACGATATCGGGCGCGCGGTGGCCATGCTCGCGCGCGGCGACCTGGCCTACTCGACCGGCCAGGTCATCAACGTTGACGGAGGAATGACCCTTCAGCGTCTGTAGCGCGCCGTTCACGGCAAGGGTCAGCGGAACCGCCACCGCGGCATCGCAGGCGATGCCCCCGTGCCGACCGCCTCAACGCACTGCCATGTCTTCTCCCAGTGGTGCACGCTGGGATTGCCGTAGTCCTTGATCCGCCCGTCCCTGAACCTGACGACAAGCCGGCCGTGCCTGCTTTCCTCGAAGGTGATGGCGGCTTCCTCGAAGTCATACCTGATCACGGGCCCGATATGGGAAGGCGACGCGTGCGAAGTGTAGTAGAGTATCTCGACACCAGTGTCGGTTTAACTTTGCGCTTCATCCGGCACTCCTCTTTTCAGGCCGTGCAGGAAACGATCCGGCCCTCGTCCGCAGAACGAAGGGCCAGAAGAGATATGCGCGCGAGTTCGATCGTCTCTTCGCCGGAAACAAGGCCCGCGGGACCGCCGGCGATCTGGCCCGCGAAGTCCCTGAAGATGCTCCTGTCGCACGCCGCGGGCATGGCGCGCTCGCCGGCTTCCTCGCCGTTTATCAAATGGACGGACCCGCCCCTCACTTCAACGACACCTCGCGTGCCGACAGCGCGGATACGGTCATCACCGTGCGTTGGGGCGTTTGAAGGGCGAAGATAGTCGATGCTGGCCGAAGCCAGGACATCTCCTTCGAGGGTAAACAGGCAAAGGGCCGTCGCCTCCAGATCGCCATGGCCGCGATTGGCTGCCGTGCTGTGCCTCGCGCAGACGGTCTGGAACCGCCGCCCCGAGAACCACGCTATCCAGTCAAACGCATGGCTTCCCACCCACGGAATCGTGCCGCCATAGGTCGCGCGCTTCCGGTAGAAGCCGGGTCGCTCTCCAAGCCGGTATGACTTGCGGGTATCAACCAGCCTGACATCGCCTATCGCGCCTGACTTCACAATGGTCCACGCGGCGTAGACAGCCGGGTCGTAGCGCAGCCCCATCATTCCGGCAAACTGCCGCCCCGACTCGCGCCAGGCGTTCTCGACGGCGGACAGATCCTCCATCGTCAATGCGACCGGTTTCTCGCAAAAAACGTGGATTCCACGGCGGAACGCTTCCACACACATCTCCGCGTGTCTCTCGTAAGGACCGTCCACGCACACAACATCCGGTCGTTGCCTGTCCAGCATCTCCCTGTAGTCGTCGAAGACTTCAGGCTCGTGTCCTGCCTTGCGCGCGCCTTCAATCAGCGCTGTGGGCTTGTCTTCCGGAGTCCCGGCGGACACCCCGACAACGGATACGTTGGGAAGCAGAGGCAGATCGTTCAGAACGTACCCGAAATGACCGCGACACCCGACCATGCACAGCTTCATCGTTTCCTCCCGTGGAACTGTCCGCACGGACCTGAGTTCAAACCCGGAGCGGGAAAGCGTATGCCATCCGTCACTGCCCGAACAAAGCCTTTCACGCAACTCCCGTTGCGCCACCCTCTACACGGGTTTGACCACGTTCTCGGGCTTTCCGGCCAGGAACGCCCGGACGTTGCCCGCGACGATGTTCATCAGCCGCTGCCTCGCTTCGCGGGTGGCCCAGGCCATGTGGGGAGTTATATGGCAGTTCTTCGCCGCCAGCAGCGGGTTGTCGGCAGCAGGCGGCTCGGTTGACAAAACGTCCAGACCGGCGCCCGCCAAGCGACCGGAGTTCAACGCATCAGCCAGAGCCGCCTCGTCAACGACGGGACCGCGGCTTGTGTTGATGACGAATGCGGTCGGCTTCATAAGGGCAAGCCGCCGCGCGTTAACCAGGCTTGCGGTCTCCGGCGTGAGAGGACAATGCAGCGTCAACACATCCGCCGCCGAGAACACTTCGTCCACGGACATCGCTTCATCCGCGCCGAAACGTATCACATCAACACTTCGCCCGTGCGCAACAACCTTCATTCCAAAAGCCTTGGCTGCGGCGCATACCGCGCGTCCTATCCGGCCGAAGCCTATGATTCCCAGCGTCTTGCCTGAGAGCTCGGTCTGAGGCGTCAACTGGTAGGCGAAGTCTATGCTGGTGCTCCAGGCTCCGCTCCTGACTGATTCAGCGTGCAACGCGACCGCGTTCATCAGGTTGAGCATGTGGGCGAAAACCATCTGAACAACCGAGGCTGTGCTGTATGCCGGCGCATTGGTCACGGTTATTCCGCGGTCTTCGGCAGACTTCAGGTCAACAACGTTATAGCCCGTGGCCAGAACCCCGATATAGCGGCAGTCGGGAAGCTGTTGAAGAATAGAACCCGATATAACGGTCTTGTTCGTCAACAGGATCGGAGTCCCGGCCGAACGCGCAACAACATCCGAGTCGGAAGTCCTGTCGTACACGCGACACTCGCCCAACGATTCAAGTGACGCCCACGAAAGGTCGCCGGGATTCAATGTGTACCCGTCCAGAACCACTATCTTCATACTGCCCCCTGTTCCATCCCCTGCGTCAGAAATTGAAGTACAGAAACTCTGTCGGCCTGTTGATGCTGAACAACGCCCACAGCCCGGCCATGCATGCCGCAAGTGCCCAGCGCTTGTTCAGGGCGATATGGCGGTGGAGGCACAGTGCGTTGGGAAGGAACAGCACCGAGGCCATGCACACTCCCAACGTGAGTCCCGCGTCTGAATCAAGCATCGGCATGTTGGGGAAGCGCGAGGTCAGGGACGCCATTGAGGACGGCAGGCCAAGCGCCGAGGCCGCCGGTCCCGGCAGGACAAAGCCTGACCCGCCAACCATTCCTTTCAGGACCTTCACCGCGTCGCCCCATGCTCTTGCCCTGAAAAACACCCATGTTACATGGACAAAGAGAAAGGTAACAGCCCAGGACACCCGCCTGGGCAGAGGTCTGAACCGGCTGCTCCACTCCCTCTGGATCGACGCAGCAACCCCGTGCAGGAATCCCCATAGGAGAAACGTCCACGCCGCACCATGCCATAGCCCGCCGACGACGAAAGTGATCACAAGGTTGACGGCGGTTCTTGCCCTGCCGTTTCGGCTCCCGCCCAGGGGGACATAGACGTAGTCCCTCATGCACCTGCCGAGCGTCATGTGCCAGCGTCTCCAGAACTCGTTGATGCCTCTGGACTTGTAGGGAGAATCGAAGTTCACAGGCAGTTCGATGTTGAAGAAAAGAGCCGCCCCGGTAGCCATGTCGCAGTATGCGCTGAAGTCGAAGTATATCTGAAACGTGTAAGCGAGCGACGCTGCCCATGCCTCGATGAACGTGAGGCATGCGGCATCATCAAAGCCCGCCGAGACCCATTCGCCGCACCTGTCCGCCACAACCGTCTTCTTGAAGAGACCGACCAGAAAGATGAACAGGCCGCGCGCCCAGTTGTCGGGGATGATCCTGTGCCGTGATGGATCCCTGAACTGCGGCAGCATTTCCGAGTGATGCACTATCGGACCAGCTATCAGTTGGGGAAAGAAGGTTACAAACAGCATGTAATCACGCAGCCGCGTCTCCGTAACGCGGCCACGGTAAGAATCAACCAGGTAGGCAATCTGCTGGAACGTGAAGAAGCTTATCGCCAGCGGCAGAGCCAGGCGAAGGAACGGGTAAGATGTCCCTGCAGCGGCGTTGAGATTGAAGATGAGAAAGTCGGTGTACTTGAAGAAGGCCAGAACGCTCAGGTTGAGCGCCACACCGACAGCCAGCATCGCCCGCCGCTCGGGCACCGGGCGGGCGGGAATCGACATGCGGCGGCTCCAGTGGAAGTTAAGCAGCACGGAAACCAGGATGATCGGGACGTACCGCCAGTCCCACCAGCCGTAGAAAAACACGGAAGCCGCAACAAGCCAGTTGCGGGACGCGTTCTCCCAGCCCGCTCGCGACAGCACCGCGTAGACCGCGACTGTCAGCGGGAGAAAGACGAAGATGAACTCAAACGAGTTGAACAGCATCTCGGCAGACTACTGTTTCCGTCCGCGGACTTCCTTTGCCCATTTGGGCGCCCACTCCGGAACTTTCATGCGCTGACGGACCAGCCATGCCGGTATCTCGCCGAACGGGTAACCCGCATCGGGCACAAATAGGACGATGTCGCCTTGGAACCTGTCCATGTCCACATCAGCCCCGGACAGGGAAAGAACCTTCTTCTTTCCCCTGACAACGGACACGTACTCGGCCGAATCATCGTCGTCTATGCCCCCCCGAAAACACGACTTAGCCTCCATCAACAGCGACTGCGCCCAGTATCGCCTTCACCAGGGGCAAAGCGCCAGTCTCAAAACGTTGCACAGGCGTCGATTCGCCAGCCGCTACCTGTTCAGTCGGAACCGGCCGCCTCGGAATCAGCACTGTGATGAACTCGCCGGAGGAGCCGCGAACGGGCAGTCTTGGCCCATCGCAACATCGGCCGCAGGGGAAGTCTTGAAGGCAATCACCCTTTCATAGCCGTCCATGTTCGCATACGGCATCCCTGCGTTGTGGAAAAACACGCGGTTATACATTTGCTCCTGCCATCGATTTACGCCCGGGGCCCAAGGTCCCCCTCGTGTACACGTCGACGCGTCCTTCCACCTCATCGGCAAGAAAAGGGACCTCGACGCCTTCAGCCATCAGCCTCACCTCTGCTGTGAACTTCATGTCGGGCAGACGGAACACCTCGTTCGAGTAGTTCCTGCCAGTAATGTTGACGACGGTGTGTGGCGCTGCCGCAAAACCGGCTTGAACGACAACACCAGCCCAGGAAAACGGCGATACAAGTCCGGCAGATCGCAGTCATCAGCACCTCATCCCTGTCTGTCCTGTCCTTCCGCGCGATGAAACCGGCGACAAAGCTCCGCGGTGCCCTATACCCGCAAGGCGGAGCATTCAAAGGAGTAAGGGATGCGAAATCCGATCGCGGCGCGCTTCATCTGCAGCCCCCGGATGGCGCCCCTGCGCAGTTGTCCGGTGGACATAGGAGCCGCGCAGCACGCACAAGGCACGGCCACACTGGGATTGAACGGAAAAAAACAGGAAGGTGAGGTAACTGACTCTATGCGCAAAAACGATCGCGGCGACGCCGTCTGATACGCCCGCAGAGAACCGCAACCCCCGTGAACAGAAGCGCTACGGTGCCGGGCTCGGGGACTTCTGAGACAGGTACGTCGTACACTTCGAAGTTGTCCACCGCATACTCCTGCCCGTCCCAGTCCTGATAAACGATCCACACTCCAAACTCCGTGCAAGTGGCGAGGTCGGCTGCGAATGAAGTCGCATCTCCGCCGCCGTCAGTGTCCCATCCCGCATCGTAGTCAAGGTCAACCGAGTACGTCGTCCATCCCGCCGAAGAAGGTATTGTCCCGTTGGATAGCACGTCGTAGTACCACAGGGTCCCGCCGTCGCTCCAGAAGTAGAGATATAGCGCAGCCGGCGCCACTTCCCCGCCGCCGTTGTCGCCGGCATCAGAGTAGAAATCGAAAAACACCGACTGGCCGCCGTTCGTGATCGCAACGATCAGGTCGTCCTCGCCGTCTCCGTAAGCCTCTCCGATGAACTCCTGGTCGGGAATCGTCCCTCCCCAGCTCTGAAGGCCGAACAAAAGCACACCAAGCCGCCCGCCACGGTCACCCTGAACCACGTTCTCGTAGGTTCCGGCTCCTGCGCTATCCCGCGACGACCAGCCCTCCGCATCGCTGGAGAAAGTGTCCGCCGCGGTCAGGTTGGCGCGGGCTGCTGCGGCATGCAGAAGGACTGCAGCAAACGCGGCCGCCAGTGTCAGTTTTCCAGTTCCGAGTTCCATCCTTACTCCCGGATCACTCTTTGACCACGCGGTAATGGTAAAGCCCGACCCCCGTTGCCCCAACATCCTCATATTCCAGATATTCACTGTGCGGAGCCACTACCGTGTGGATTGGAGAGAAGTCGTCCTCATCACTCAAGCCACCGCCGTCGGCCCGCTCCACTGTGTACTTGTGACCTTTGACGCACGGCCAGCGGAGCAAAACACCACGCTGCAGAGCAGCCCCGGCCCGCTTGACCTCCGCGAGGAACTTGACTTCCCTGCCGGCAATCACGTCCTCAAGGTCAGTCACGCCATCGGCATCCGAGTCCTTTTCCTGAAGAGCGACACTCAATTCCTCAACGGCCGTCACGTTCTCGCCAAAATGTTCACGGACACGGCTGACAATCGCCACCTCGGTCATGAACCCTTCCCCGTAGAGCCGGACGTCCTTGACGAGCACGCTCTGCGAGGCAACACCTTCCTGCCCTATGTTGAACCCCAAAGCTGTAACCGTCTCCAGCTCGCCCGGCCAAAGGGCGGCAAGGCTTACGCTGCCGGCCTCGGCTCGCGTCCAGCCGGAATCCAGTCCGAGCGCGAGGCGATTGGTAACACTCGCAGCGGGTGATGTTCGGACCCCGGAGTTATACCAGTACCTGCCGGACTTCGTCTTGATCCACGCGACAACGGGCACTGCCGGGCCGGTGCACTCCACAACGAACGAGACTCCCTCGACCCCGGCCCCGACATAGTTTCCCACCAGCGAGCCGCCCGCAATCGTCTCACCTATCGCAAGCATGACGCCATTGTAGGCCGGAGGCGCAAAAACAAGATTCTGGGACTGGTCCGAGAATGTAACCGTAACCAAGCCGTCCACGCCCTGCTGGATAACGGCCTGCCCCGTAACATCAACGCTCGAAACAGAAGTGGCGTCAACGCCTGTGACAGCGCCCGACGCGGCACCTGCCACCAGTGCCCCCACAGACAGCGCAACCAGAACTCTTTCAAGCCTGCCCATGTATGACCTCAATTGGACGGGTTCCACGGATAGGTGCTTGCCACCCGCTTGTACCAGAACGTTTCGCCCGGCCGCAGCTTCACGGCCGATTCCGTCCTTACGCCGATTTCCTTCCATTTCCCGTCGCCACTGTCGTACTTCAGGACGACGTACTGCCCGTCCCTGTAGATCCAAAGCTTGTCACCGTTTGCCGCAGCATCGAAATGCCACCCGGCACCGTCGCTCTGTCCGCGCTCGCCAAGAGCCGCCGGCCATACCAGATTGTTCCAGCCCAATTTGACCGGGGTTCCATCATCGAAGATCATCTGTACGGCATTCGTGGGTGCCGTGTTGTACGGATAGAACGCGACGGAGTCTCTGGAGTTTGCACGGCGGTCGATCAGCACCGACTGCCCGTGAGGTATCTCAACATCGTTCGGCACCTGCCATGCGCCGACGTTGAGCTGCGAGTTCTTCCATCCGTTTGTCGTGAGGAACCTGACCACATCCCCGTCCGCCGAACCGCGTTTCATATCGTCGCCCAGCCGGCCTGCCATCGTCGCCGCCGAGCCGGAATATTCATAAGGAGGCGGTGCTGTCATGGTTGACTTCCCTGCCGGCCGATCGTCTATCCTGACATACTGAGCAACGGAGAGCATCCCTGTCTCCACTCCGATCGCGACGGCGTCAACATAGCCGGTGGACGAACTTTCTATGGCAACCTGCTGGAGCGTGCTGCGGTGAGTTGCTCCCGTGTAGAAGGCAAGGGGCGCGGGATTGAGCCTCTGCATCGGGGCACCGTAGGCGCTGTTTGTCGGGAGCTGATACAGGTCATAAGCCTGGGCCCCGTAGTCAAGATGCACGGCGAAACCCATCCATACGTTCGTAGGCATCCCGGAGGCGACATCCTTGTAGGAATTCGTGGCAACCGCCTTGAGGACGCCGGACTGACTGATGTAGAAAGCCGCTACGGCGTTCGTCGCCGGAGTGGGGGCAATTGTCTCGTCCACGGGAACCGGCTTGACGAACACACGCACCCAGACGTTGGAACCGACCGCCGGCGCGTTCGTCACCGCAAGATTCAGCTTGCAGTCGGCGATCGCACAACCCCTGTTGCCCTGCACGCCTTTCCCAACCTGAACAGACGCTGACCCGGACCCCGACACGGACCATTCAGCACCGAGACTGCCGCCTTCAAAGCCGGTGGAATACGGCACAAGCGCCTCGGCTCCAGACGCTGCCGCCGCACACAATGAAACGAGCGCTGCGGCAGCCGAAGCGATCCTGCAGATGCGTGCAGGCACGTTTGAGAGCTGCGCCATTCTGATCATGATTGAGGGCATTCTAGCACCCCGACAAGAAACTGCCACTCTTTTTTTTGAGCTATGCCAACAACCCGAGATGCCCGGATCTGGCACCGTCGCGTTCCTGAGGGGTGATCGTGGGCACCCCCACCCCCACTCAATTTTCAGAAAGAATGGAAATGAAGTCAAGAACCACCGCAGACCTGCGCCCTTCGCGCCCGTCGCACGCAAGCCGGCCTCCGGAGACAAGATGCTTCGCGAAGTTCTCGACCTGCCCCCAGTGAATTGAGGGCAACCCGCCTGTCGACTCGCGCGTGATACCGCCGGCCGTTTCCATCAGCAGCGAGCCGCCCTTGAGGTCCTCTATGACAATGCGGCCCGAGTCACATTCCAGCTCGATCGTTTCCGATCCGCCTGTCTCCTTCCATCCCGCGGCCGTACTCACGAGACGCCACACCGCACCGGTTTCAAGCCCACTGTCATTCCCTGACCTCCGCAAGTGACCCGTCGCCCCCAATGCAGCCCCCTTCGATGAGTGTCTTCAAGACCGCAGCCGCTATCTTCCTGTTTCCCGCCGGATTCGGGTGTGCGGCGTCTGCAAAATCAACGTCCTCCAGCAATGGGAACAGGTTCACGAACATCCATCCCCGCCGCCCGGCCAATCGCTGGTACTCCGCTCCCAGTTCCGCGAGGAAGAAAGGCGTCTCCGGGAGAATGCGTCGCGGCGGCGTTGTCATCTGGAACTGCACGTTCGCCAGCGCGACATTCGGCGGCGCTGCGAGAAGCACACCCGCCCGGGGCGCGAGGGCAAGCGCCCGGCCCGCAATGCGCTCCACGCCGGCAACGGCAAGCCGCACCGCCTCATCGGATCCGCCGAAGTCCTCGAAAATGTTGTTTGACCCCACCAACAGGATGAAGACGTCAGTATCCGGTTCGACCCGGGTAAAGGCCGCATCGCGGAACTTCTCCTTGAAGAAGCTGTGCGTCGTCCATCCGCCGTGGGCGTTGGCCGCCACTGTGATTCCCGGCGCCATATCCGGAAGAAGGCTGAGCCAGTTCTCCGGCTCGTCGTTGGTGAGTGAGTCGCTTATTACCGTTATCTTCATCTTCTCGCCCGCCCGCGACACGCGCTACCACTTCATCGCCCGCCTATCAACACCTTTCGCCCCCGACAGAGCTCCGTCCGGCAGGCATGGGGCTTGATTGCATGGGTGCCCATGGATGACTTTTTTCGCCCATGAAACGGGGAGACACCGGACAAGCATGGACGTGTACATCTACTTCCCCGTAAAGACGCCTTCCGACTTCAAGGCGATAAAGAAGCGGCTGATCGCGGCAGATCCGTCACGCATTCCCGCTGATGCTGATCAATGCCCTCGCGCCCTCGATAGCGGCGGAGTCTGACAAGCCCCCCGACCCGTCTCTGCCGCCGCTGAATAATCAGGTCTTCGTGCGCCTTGAGGGGGCATCGGCCAGGGCGAGCGAGCTTACCTCACCGAAGAAGGGAGAACTCAGCTCCGGACCCGTGGTCTCCCGCACGTCCATACCATGTAGGATTGGTGGTGCGTGAGGGCAAGTGGGGCCCTGTCGTCTACGGTGACGGGATTCTGGGGGGGCTTGTTCCCGAGGAACTGCTTGGCGGAAACGCCAGGCTAAAGATACTCCTGCGAGTCGGAACCGACATAACAGGCAGAACGCCGGCGCCGGCGTCGTTCTCGCTCGAACTTGAACTGCAGAGCGACACCATGAAAGGCAACTACACCGGCTCCTGTGCCGGCATTGCCGTCAGCGGCCGCGTTGTCGGCGCGCTCTTCAGGGACCTGCCATCAACATCGCTTTGAGACCGGGATGCCGGAAGATTGAGCACGCGCCTGGTGAGGCAGAACTTGACGGAACGCCTGCCAGGCCTATTATGCCCGTTCGCGCGTCTGCCGGGTTCTCTCCCGGCAGCGGCAACGCGCGAACTCAAGGAGAAAAGCCATGGCCAAGATTGACTTCGGTGGGACCAAGGAAGACGTTGTCACGCGCAAGGAGTTCAGCCTCTCAAAGGCGCGCAGAATTCTTCGCGGAGAAACTATAGCCGTCATCGGCTACGGCGTTCAGGGCCCCGCACAAGCGTTGAACATGAAGGAGAACGGCCTGAACGTCATCATCGGACAGTCGAAGGCCTTCAAGCAGGACTGGAACAGGGCGCTTCGCGATGGATGGGTCCCGGGGAAAACACTCTTCGATATCGAAGAGGCGGCAGAGCGCGGAACCATCATCCAGATGCTCGTAACGGATGCGGCCCAGCGTGTCATCTGGCCATCAATCCGCAAGCACCTGAAGACTGGCGATGCCCTGTATTTCTCGCACGGCTTCTCAATCGTCTACAAGGACCAGACGGGCGTAGTGCCGCCTGCCGACGTGGATGTCATCCTTGTGGCCCCGAAGGGGTCCGGCACCTCGGTCCGCCGCAACTTCCTTTCTGGCGCCGGCATCAATTCGAGCTATGCCGTGTTCCAGGATGCAACCGGCCGCGCTGAAGAACGCTGCCTTGCCGTCGGCATCGGAATAGGTTCCGGCTACCTCTTCCCGACGTCTTTCGAGCACGAAGTGTTCAGCGACCTCACCGGCGAGAGGGGAATACTCATGGGCGCCCTGGCGGGCGTTATGGAGGCGCAGTACGATACGCTCCGACGCAACGGCCACTCTCCCAGCGAGGCATTCAACGAGACCGTTGAGGAACTCACCCAGAGTCTCATACGCCTGGTTGACGAGAACGGCATGGACTGGATGTTCTCGAACTGCTCGGCCACGGCACAGCGCGGCGCTCTCGACTGGAAGCCACGCTTCAAGAAGGCGGCGATGCCGGTCTTCAAGCAGCTGTACGCCGCCGTCAAGTCAGGCAAGGAAACAAGGCGCGTCATCACTGCGTGCGGAGGAAAGGACTACCGGAAGAAGCTCGACTCCGAGCTGTCCACGATGGGCAACTCAGAGATGTGGCTTGCGGGAAAGGCCGTCAGATCCCTTCGTCCCCACGAGAAGGCCAAGGCCATTACCAAGGCAACAAAGGGCATCTCCGGCAGGCGGTCGAACTGACGCCATACATTCGGATAGCGTTGACACCGGGAGGGGCGCCGCGAAAGGCGCCCCTTTCCTTTTGTCTGGACCTGACCGGGGGACCGAGGCGGTTTCAGGAACAGACGCTACGTTCCTTGATGGATGCACGACCGGCCGGTCTGAGTTGGAGCCAACGCTCGGAATCGAACCGAGGACCTGCTCATTACGAGTGAGCTGCTCTACCGACTGAGCTACGTTGGCCCGGAACAAGGCGCGCGATAATGCAACGCCGGGGCTCTCGTGTCAAGCAACTGGCTTCTTCACCGAATGAACACTTCGGCAACGTTTCGCTCTGGCGCAGCGCAATCCCAGCTCTTGGTTCGCCTCTGCCGCGTGTCAGCTGATCGCCTTGATCACTTGGCGCGACTGGGCGCTAGAATGCGAAGCAGCGCCATCTCGAGAATCCACCCCGGCTGACAACGGGAAGAAGACAACAGCAAACGGCAGCAGTTGACCAGTATCCTCCTGGCCACGATGAGTTCATGCTCCGTGAAACTCTTCGCCTGTTCACACAGCAGCAGTGCCCTGTACGGGTGAATGGACCGTGGATCCTTCACCAGCCCGTCATCAAACGCCGCAGATGCGGATTCGGGCCATTCACGCCACAGCACCGCCCCCCTGCCTCCCGACGAAAGGTGCGCCCAGTTCCTGTCCAGCGCCTCCCGCAACACCGCGAGGTCCCTGACTCTGCCGCGCAGCGCTGAAAGAAGGAGCATCGGCTCCGCGCCCTGGAACATCAACTGCCTCAGCAGCAGGAGCGACCTTCGCAGGTCGCGGCGCCCGAAAGCATCCGCAAGATCCCATGCCGGCAGCTCACGGGAGACAGGAACGAGCAGTTCCACATCCTCGACTGAAATGCGCCCTCCGCCCCCCGCGTAGAGCGCCAGTTTCTCGACCTCTGAGACGACCGTGCGCATGTCACTCCCCGTGCGCTCAGAAAGCAACTGGACAACGCCGGGACCGGGCCGAACCCCTGCATCGGAAAGGACCCCGGCGACAACATCATGAGTGGCCTTGCCGACTCCGCCCTGTCTTTCGGCGATACCGAGAATCTCCACATCCGCAAGCTTCTCTACCGACTTGAAGAACGACTGTCGCTTGTCTATCGCGGGAGCCGTTATGACAAGAACATGCCCGGGCAAGAGCCCTGCCTTGATCTCAGCAGCAAGAGCCTCGCACAGTGACTTTACTTCCTGGGATGATGCCCTGCTGGAAGCCCCGAGAAACGAAGCGCTTTGCAGCCATGTGCCCTTTCCCTGCCCGAAGAAACCGACTGTCCGCACCGCCGCCAGGCAGGCTGAAAGCGAAGCCGCAGCAGCATCGGCCTTCTCCGCCCTGCCATCAATCTTCTCGATACAAAGAGACCCGTCCCCTCCGCCAGCCAATGGCGCAAGCAGCTCTCTCGCCCTTGCATCACAGAGAAACTCGTCGCCAACAAGAATGTGCACGCTCTTCATGCAAGGTGGACAATAGCGCCCGGAGGTCCCATGGCGCAAGCCGCACCACGCGATACTCCAGCCGCTCACGTCGGCACACTCCCTGCCACAGCCCGCCACCGACGGCCCATCGACGGCCCAGGCACCCACGAGAGCGAATGAACTGTAAGCGGAGACCTTCGGCGGATAGAATGCGCCATGGAGTGGCAATGAATGTTGAAGTGCTCAATCTTCAGCACGTGATCGGCATCGACAGGCGGCCCCTCGTGCGCCTGGGCCGGTATCTGATGAAACGGGCGCACTACCTGGACAAGACATTGTCATGGAGCACCCTCGCCGTCTCCGTTGCGGACGACGCCAGGATCTCAGCAGCAAATTCAGCGATGCTGGGACATGACCGACCGACCGATGTGATAGCCGTGCGTTACAGCACGTTCCCCGGAGACACTGAAGGGCCTGCAGGTGAGATAATGATCAATGCCGAACGCGCGGTTGAGCAGGCACGCCGTATAGGATGGAGCCCAGACCGGGAACTCGCTCTGTATCTGGCTCACGGATGCGATCACCTCCATGGACAGGATGACTCGACCCGGCCACACCAAACCAGGATGAGGCGCAGAGAATTGCGCTGGCTGCGAGATGCCGATGCATCAGGGCTGATCACGCCGATCGTGCGCTTGAGACCCCGGAAACGCAATCAATGAGCTCCATATTCCGCACCGAAGCCGTTGCGCTCAGGATCTCCCGTCACTCGAACACTTCGCATTTCGTTGCATGGCTTACGCCCGACCGCGGCCAGATGTCGACGCTTGTCAAGGGCGCCCGCCGTCCGAAAAGTGAATTCTTCGGGCAGTACGACCTGTTCCAGTCCTGCGAACTCCTGTACTACGAGCGCGAACGAAGCGGAACTCACATAGCCAGGAGTATAGCGCCCATCAAGACCCGCACTGAGCTGAGGCATGACTGGCGTGCATACTGCGCGGCTTCATACGTCTGCGCGCTGTCCATGGCCGTCGGCGCCCCGGGTTCTCCTGACCGGGAAATGTACGGTGTGTTGAACTCCTCGCTTGACGCACTGGCATCAGGCCTTCCGCCAATACCGATTCTGTGCCGTTTCGAGACCTTGTGCATGAAGTCAGCAGGATGGACGCCCGGCGTGGAGTCCTGCGCATCCTGCGGGCACAAGCTGGATTCCCCGGTCGCCCCGAACGCTCCCATAAGGTTCGACAGCGTGAGAGGCGGGGTCGTCTGCAACGCCTGCGATGCACACCTTCCCGCTGCCGCTGACACATTGTCCCTGCACTCCGTGAACACAATCAGGCATTGGCTTCGCGCCGGCAGCCAGCACCCTGACACCCGGGCTCTCGAACACCCGCGGAATCGTCTTCTTGAAATCCGCCGCGTAATGGGTACATTCATCGAATTGCACGCGCATTCCCCGATCCGGGGCAGGCAGCTCACCTACGAGCTGTGCTCACTGGCCGGGCAAAGGCGCGTGGAGGAAGGACAACGATGAAACTGTTCTCGACTCTCGTCATTGCCGCGCTCTTAACGGCTGGTTGCGGACGCAGTTCCGAGGATCCGACTTCTCCTTCAGGCGGCACTTCCGACACAGGCAAGGCGAATCAGGATGACGTTCTGGTCACCGTCAACGGCCACAAGCTTCTCCGATCCGAAGCGGAGAAAGAAACGAACCTCCGCATGCTGGCCCTGCGCCCGGACACGCCTGCCGAGGAGGTGAATGCCATCAGGAAGCGAATGTTCGATTTCATCGTGGACCAGTACATCATGAAAACCCTCCTCACGGACGAAGCGGACCGCCTGAACTTGGGCGTTTCGAAGGCAGAGGAAGAAGACGCCCTAGCGAAGATCGCGACGCGGCTCCCCCCGGGGAAGACCGTTGACCAGATCATGAACGAAAGCCCCGTGGGGAAAGAGCGCATGATGCAGGAACTGCGCACAGGGCTCAGAGTAGAGAAGCTCCTTTCACAGGCTCTGTCCAACCGGGTCTCCGTAACGGACGCCGAAGTGGCCGCCGCGCGTGCCGACAGCAAGGGAAGCCTGGATAGACCCCAGACTGTGAAAGCCAGGCACATACTCATCGCATCCAAGCCGGACGATCCGGAGGAATCACGCACGGCGGCCAGGGAAAAGACCGAAGGCATTCGGAAGGAACTCGTTGACGGCGCTGATTTCGCGAAGCTTGCATCGGAACATTCCGACTGCCCCAGCAAAGCCCGCGGAGGGGACCTGGGAGAATTCCCCAGGGGTCGAATGGTCAAGGCATTCGAAGACGCCGCGTTCTCTCAGGAGGAAAATGCAATCGGAGAAGTCGTCGAAACGCCGTTTGGCTATCACATAATCCAGGTGACGGGACGCGCCGCAGCCAAGGAGATGACAGACGGAGAAATAAGGGAGACCCTTCAGCGGCGGAAAAGAGACGAAGCCGCACGCGACTTCTTCCAGGAAATCAGGACGTCCGGAAAGATTGAATACGGCGCCTACAAACCACCGGCTCCATCAGAGGATTGAGCCACTCGAGAACGTGTCGGGTCAGACGTTGAACAGGAACGAGCAGATGTCTCCGTCCTGTATAGCGTAATCCTTGCCTTTTAGCATCACTTTGCCGTGCTCACGCACTGCCTTCTCTGACCCCAGGGCGACAAGGTCATCGTATTTGATCACCTCGGCACGGATGAAACCGCGCTCAATGTCGCTGTGTATCCTGCCCGCGGCCTCCGGCGCAAGCGCCCCCTTGCGAATCGTCCATGCCCGCACTTCGTCCTCGCCCATTGTGTAGAAGGACATGTACCCAAGCGCATCGTAGGCGCGGGCATTGAACCTGTCTATGCCCGGTTCCTTCAGACCCAGCGCGGAAAGGTACTCCCGGCGCTCTTCTGCGCCATCCATCTCTGCGATCTCTTCTTCGATCCTGCACGAAATCCTTATCTCATCCCCCTTCTCGGCCAGGTCATCTTCATCGACGTTGAGTATCCAGAGAACCGGCTTCAGAGTAAGCAATCCCAGGCTGCGAACAGACGCCACCTCGTGGGAGTCGAGGTTAAGCGCTGAAGCCGGCTTCTCGTCCTCAAGGGCACTCTTGCAGCGGGTTAGAACATGCTCCTCTGCCTTCTGCGAGGAAGTGAGACCGGCCCGCTTCTCTTTCGACATCCGGTCGAGCCTCGTCTCAACCATCTCCAAGTCCGCCAGCAGCAGCTCAGCCTGAAGCTCACGCCTGTCCCTGACAGGATCAACGCTTCCCTTCGGGTGGTATACGCTGCCGTCGCTGAAAGCCCTGACCAGGAAGCACACGAGGTCGCAGCGCCTGGCCGGATCGACCCAGTCGCGGGACGCGCCTTCCCCGGCATCAGGGCAGAGCTGAAGCACCGTTTCGGCGTAGGTGGTCTTTGCGGGCCTGACTATGCCCGCTATCCTGTCCACACGCGGATCGCGAACTGCCGCCCGCCCCTCAACGGCCTCGCCCGGCTTTGCCGCTGCGTGGAGTTTCCGCCCTGTAAGGAGTGTGAAAAGCGTCTTCTTGCCTGACTGAGAGTAGCCCGCTATTGCAGCCTTCATGGCCCCTTCTCCCTTGTGCCGCGATCCCCCCGGCAAATAAGAAAGGCGGCCTCACAAGCGCAAGACCGCCTTCCCGAGGATTCTTTTCCTGCTCGCTTCCGTGTCAACTCTTCAGCGACGAAACAAACGCGCCCATCTTCTCGCCTATGCGGCGCCTGAACGTGACTCCCAATGACAGCACCGCCATGCCCAAAACCGCATAGGTCCGCGGCTCAGGAACTGCGTAGTACTCGCTATCCAACGAGAAACTACCTATTCCGAAACGCGCGCCGTCATAGCCTGGCCGATACGCAAGCCTTATACCGACTTCAGCCACAGTATTCGACATGTCCTGCCCGAACTCAGGGTCGGTGTCGGAGAACAGACCATTCAGGTCTATCCAAGCTTCGTCCGAATGCAGGTCCGCATAGAGAGAGTCCCAGTTTCCATAGGGCACAACCGTTAGTGCCCACATCGCCCCTGACTGTCCCAGCCAGTAGATCGAGAGCTGTTGAGGCGCGTCTGTGGTTCCATCATAGGTGCCAAAATTGTGGGTGTCCGAGAAAAAGTCCATCCTGATCGATCGAACCTGCCCACCCCCAATGTTCGACCAGTCCCCTGCAAGCGTCGTGGTGTTAAAAACGCGATCCTCATAGGTCCCTTGCGGGCTGTTGGGACCTGTCATCTGCAGACCAGCAGTCCCGGTGCCGTGGATGTCACCAACTGCGGTAGGCGGATCGGGCGTCAGATACGGTGCGCCACCACCAAATTCCTCGGCGTCCCACCCCGACATCGTGCCGCCCTGTTCGGTTACCAGCGGAACAGCATGCACACTCCACGCAATCAGACACGCCGCAGCCATCAACGCGGCGATTTGTATGGGCCTTCTCATGTTCATATCTCCCGCAAACACGGCTTGCCAACCTAGCGATTTCCCTTGCGGACAACCCTGTAGTAATACGGTCCCGGTCCCGTCGCGAGCGGATCGCTGCGGGTCATCGCCCCCTGAGCGACCTCCTGATCGGTCGGTATAAGATCCACCTGGCCCCCGACCTGTACGTTCACGAACGTGCCCTTGATGTCCTCTGCCCGGCTCAGGTTGTAGACACTCTCGCCGTTGCATGGCCATGTGATGCTCAACCCCGCACCGGACGAATCAATGGCCGACTCGAATGTCTGGTTCGCGTCCTTCCATCCTGTTCCGACGATGATTTCCTGGTAGTCGTTCATGCCATCCAAGTCGGTATCGACACCTTTATCCGCTACCACGTTCTCAAACTGCTGTACGCCATACCGCTCCAGCAACGCGCCGCGCTGGCCGGGCGTCAACTGCGCCGGAGCGCCGATAACCCCATTGTCGCCGTAGAGGTAGAAATCCCCAACTGTGAAGCTCTGAGCGGCGGCCGTCGTCGGCTGCAGGTAGACTTTTATGCTTGAGACGTCATGAATGTCCTGGAGCCACGCCGTATAGGCCGGCTTGGTACTGCTGTTGTATATCCAGAGAGCGTAGTCCAGAGGAATCACGTTCGTCACGGTCTGACCCGGTGGAACCTGAATGTTGTACAGCCACGATCTCTGACTCGTGGCACCGACCAGAACAATGCGCGCGTACTTCAGCACGTCACCAGCGCTTGTTATCCTGAACTTGAGCCCGCGCGCTTCGGCTGCCAGCAGGTCCCCGTGAAACGCGCTATTCGGAACGTACTCATCCGCAGCGACCGATGCCACCCGGTCCTCCAATGGCACTGAACCGCCGTTCCAACTGCTGAACGTAACCACGAGTTCGCTCGCTCCATTGACGTAGGTCGAGGAGCCGCTGTAGTCAGGGATCTCGTCCCACTCTGACGCCTCAACGTCAACGGAAGCCCCCGCCACGCCTTCGGCAGCCAGAAGGAGGCCCATGGCGAGCAAAAGAACAACACCAGATTTCGTTGCGTCCAGATTTGAGCCGGTTGTTTCCATTTCAGTATCCCTCTTCATTCGGCCTGGTTGGAAACCCAACTGTTTTCCGCCGTACTGTTCCAGCGACGAACCCAGAACGCCTGACTCGGCGTCATGGTTACCGTAGCCGGGGCACCGGTCCTGTTGTCAATCCACTTCTGCTGGCTCGCGTTCCACGTCAGGTAGTACCAACTGCCGGGACTCGCCTGGTCCTCCAAATACAGCCTGTCACCTGCCTGGGCTATTGTATTGAATCCCCACGCATCAGCGCTCTGGTCCGCCCTTGAAGCGAATGGCCGCGTCCACGCGAGTTGGTTCCACCCCTTGTTGTTGTAGTTAGTGCCGCGGATCGTCGTCGAAGGAACTGCCTTGTCCGGACTGTAGGCACCCAGGTTGAAAGCCGTGCGCGAAGTCTTCGGAACTATCCACACGGCCATTCCCGGGGTAATCTTCACGTCCGCCGGGTTTGCTCCGTTCGAATTCCATGTCCCGTCCGATTTGAGCGTGAACACGTCGTACGTCGCATCTGTCGTCCAGACCTTGATCACGTCGTCGGTTATCAGGATCGACTTCAGGAAATTGGCAAAGGTGCTTCCTTCGAGTGTGTTATCCCCGTCGGGAAAGTCGTTCCCGATCAACCCCAGTATCATGGGCGTGTCGGCGGTCATTGTTACAATCTGCATGAGCATATTCGTGGGAGAAGCCGAGGAGCCCGGCGTTACCGCCCTGACCCCGGAACGTGCAACGACATAGTCGAGATACGAGGGGGACTCCGATTGCACCGTCATGTTGCTGAATTCGTTGCCGGTGTAATTCCAGTTGAAACGAAGCGGAGTCACGTTGAGTTTAGTCAGTTTCGAATCCACTGAGCCGTAAGTGCAGTAGATGTCCCACGTCTTGTTCTTGAAATCAGCGTGTATCGCCATGCCCACGCGACTTGTCGGGAATCCCGAGGCCACCACTGTCTGCCACGAGTTGGAAGAGAACGCCCTGAGGCGACTCTGGCTGTTGACGTAGAACGAACACGCAACGGTCTTCCCCGTGGCGGTGACAGTCGGCTCAACAGACGACAAGGCCGCCTTGCAGTAGAAGTGCATCCACACGTTCGTGTAGTCCCCTGACGTGTCCGCGTTGAACGTAAGGGAACCATCCGTTATCTTTGCAGATTTCGTCTTCTGCAGCGCCGGAGCCACGATCTCGACACCTGCCGCAGTCCACGCAGCGTTACCGGCAAATGCACCGGAGGGGTGCGTTTCGAATTCATCAGAAAATGGCAGCGCAGTTACCGCCAAGGCCGAAACGGCCGGAAGAAGCGCCACCAGCGACACCAGAAATGCGATACTTGTGTGCTTCATGGTCTCACCTGCATCCCGAACACGCTGTTTTCTTGATCGTCTCAATGCCTCTTTCCATCCCTCATCACGGCACTAGTGTCGCACGTAGCTACGCCGCAAGTCAACCCAAAACGGATCCCGAATCGATTCCGAGGCATTCGCGACATCCTGACACCACAGCTGGCCCACACAGGAATCCAGCGGCTAATCGGCTGCATTTCACCACTTTGCACTCCGATCGGCAGCATGCCGCGTCATCAGTTCTCGACAACGCCGACGAAGCGGTCGTTCTTCCACAACACCTTGATTTCCTGACCGTTAGGGTACCGACATACGCCTTGACCGTGCTTCATGCCGTTCAAGAACTCACCCTCGTACTCTTCCCCGTTGGCATAGATGTACCGGCCAAGGCCCTCCCTGCGGTCTGACTTGAACTCGCCGACGTACTTGTCTCCGTTCGCAAATACGTACGTTCCGCTGCCGTTTCTTGCATCTTCTGCAAACTGTCCTGTGTAAGAATCTCCGTTCCCGTAGGTAAACGTACCCCTGCCGTGCTTCGCGCCGTTCTTGAACTCACCGGTGTACTGGTTTCCATTCGCGTGCACCATGATCCCGCTCCCGTGGAGAGCATCTCCAAAGAAATCACCGACATACCTGTTGCCGTCCCTGTAAGTGTAGCTCCCCCGCCCCTGTTTACGGTCGTCCTCGAACTGGCCTGTGTAGATGTCGCCGTTCGCATAGTGGATGGTACCGTTGCCGTTCTTCATGTCGCCCCGGAATTCGCCCTCGTAACGATCGCCGTTCGCGCGGTAGTAAACCCCCCAACCCTCAAACAGTCCGCCCTTCAACCCGCCTTCGTACCTGTCTCCGTTGGGGAAGGTGACCACCGAAACAGTGCCTTTTGCCGTGGAGTAGGATGGTGACCGCAGGGCAGAGGCAGCACCGTCATGCGTCCGCGCCGTTTCCTGCAGAGTTCCGTCCATATTGACTGCGGACGCCGAGACATCCGTTACGGGACCGGCAGCCAGATCGGCACGATCGCCTGTCGGAGCGTTCGCGACAGAGACGGCGCTCCCCCCTCCTTGGGCAACAGCAAGAAGCAACGCTGCATTCTGCTCCCTCAGGGATGCCACCTCTTCCTGCCGCGCTACTGCCTCGGCATCGAGCCTCTCCATTCTGCCGATAACTGACTGCAGCACAGCCGATCCGGCGGCATCCCTCTCATTGACCCACGCGCTGAAGCGCCTCAGGTCCGACTGCAGAAGTCCCCTGTCGCGATGCCTCGAGGCTTCCCTCTCCCGCAACTCGCTGCCCAGTTGCTGAGATCTGCCGTCAGCCTGAACCACGACGTTCGAGAGCGACAGGACCTCGGCGGAGTAAACCGCCGTCTGTAACCGCACCTCATCTATCTCCTCGCGGCTTCGCTTCGTATGCCTGACAACGAACAGGCCGATCGCTATGAAAGTTGTGAGAACGAACAGCAGTATGAACAGGAATACGGTCCCAGTCCAAACGAACAGTCGCCGGCTCCGCATGCGCTCCTGTTCGACATAACGCTGCACGGCGCCCATGGTGATGACCGGATCCATGAGCCTGGGAAGCGACCCGGAACCGGCGGCAGACGGCTCAGCGCTTCTTCCCGGGTCCTTGATGAACTCGGCGTCAAGGGGCTTTCTGTCGTCCATTTCGATCCTGACCCCGCATGCGGACAGTACGGCGCGACTGCCACGCGTTCCCCGATGGTCATCCGCCTGGATTTTCGGGTGCAACCAGCTTGGTGATCACCATGGCACCCTTCAGACGGCCGCTCTCTCCCTTTTCGACGGACACTTTCATGTGGGCAACGCGCAGCAGACCACGCGACTGCTGAATGCCGTGGAGAAAAGCGGCCAACTGTCCGCCCGTTGCCGTAAAATCAGCAACATCCAACGCATGCTCCTCGCAGTACGAAAACTTGCGGGGCGATCGTGGCTGCCTGCGGGAAATCGCTACGCCTGTGGAAGCGGCGATTTCATCAATCTCGCCGACCATCTGTGCAGTAGCCTCGTCAGGCGACAGGGCTCTCCCCACCATCTCCCGGACCTCGTCATACGCTTCGGCGGTGCCTTCCGCGCCAGCCAGCACTGTCCTGGCGTACTCAAGTTTCCCCCGCTCCACTTCTGCGAGCGCCTTCAGATCGGATGTGCGCTTCCACAAAGGTCCGAAGACCAGAACGTCTGCCATCCAGAACAGGGCCGCGAGACACGCCGCGGCTATCGCCACCTGCTCACGCCCGCCAAGCTGCCTGAAACGATCGAGAATCACCGAGGCACCTCCAGATCGCACGACAGATCGAACACCCATCGCCGGGATCCCTGGTCCATCGACGTCCTGTTCTCCCTGACCGCCGAAAAGAGATTGGAGGCCCGCAGGGCTTCTTCAAACTCCCTTATCTGTCTGGTGTTTGCCGCATTGGCCTGTATCTGAACGCTTTCCCCGGGAAGATTCATATCCAGGGACGATACACGGACCTCGTCCGGAATCGCTCCCTGTATCACGGCAAGAAGAGCTACAGGCATGCCGGCATCGCCCTGCCTCGCCATGACAAGAGAAACAATCTCCCTCATACGCTCCAACCTGCGCACGTCGGGCTCCAACGCAGCCATCTCCTCCGAAACCGCTGCAGCACGGGATCCGGCCAGCATCCAACTGACAACACAGTAGACCGAAAACGAAGCCAGTGCCCAGGCCGCAAGGACGGCCATCGCGGCAAGAGCTCGGGCCTTTGCGGCCAGAGATCGCTTCGCCCTCACAGTGTCCGGGGCAAGCTCGAATGCCGGCCCGCCTTCAATCTCGGCCAAACCTGCGACAGCGCTGAAGGATGCATTCGAAGCAGCGTCCTTTACGGCCGGACCTCCGCGCCCGTCAAGCAGGTCCAAACCCTCACACCTCACTCCGAGCCGCTCGCCGATCACTTTAGCCAGTTCCTTATCATGGGCGCCCGCGCCCGTCAGCAGCACACGCGACAATGCCCGTCCGGGCACTTCGCCCTGGCTTGCCTCTATGGAACGCTGCATCTCAAGCGCGACACGCGCACGAAAGTCCTCCGCGCCCGGCGCCCCCGCCCCCGCCATGATAACCCGGTTGAAAACAGGGTCAGAACCTGAAAGCACCAGCAGCTCTGAGTGAACCGTGTCAACATCCAGAACCGCCGTAAGCGTCCCCGGCTCGCCAGCCTTGACCGCCCGCGCGCAAAGGGCGAGGAGCCCCTCGGTACTGACTGTCATCGAGTCCGGGTCTATGCCGGCCTCGTCCAGAAAGTGGTATCGCTGCCTCAGAATCGGCAACTGGACTATCGCAACCATGACGCGGCTGTACCCCTCCCGTGAGCCGCATATGACTTTGTATCCGGAGACTATCTCATCCTTTGAATACGGGGTGTGCTTCCCTATCTGCAGATCCACCATGTCGGATATTTCGCTTCGGTCGGTGGACGGCAGTTCGAGGAGTCTCACGTTGACTATCTGTCGAGAGACAGCGCCCATGAGCCTGTGTCCGCTGAGCCGGAGATCCCTGAAAGCACTCCTGGCCCGCCCCGCTGCGTCATCAGCCCCGGCAAGCGGCACAACACGGGCGGCGCGGATTTCTTGCCCCGCCCTGCCCTTCTCAACCCTGGCGAGCTTCAGTGTGTCGGGCCCTATTTCAAGGACCCCGGTGACGGTCTTCTTCATCTGTCTTCGGCCAATTCCCCACACCGACCCAACTCTCAGCAATGCCATGCAAGCCGGCTTGCCGACGAGCCAGAATCAGTATTCATGCCAATAGAGCCTTCTGCCGGCGCGATCCACGACAAACGAAATACGAGTCACGTCGCCGTCTTCGGACACCCCTACGGCCGTTCCCCCGTAGCATCCCTTGCCGAACACTGTCAGAAACGGCGCGATAACCGAATAGAGGCCTGGCCTTGATGCCACCTCATCAAGCAGCAGCAACTCTTCCACGAACTGAAAACGCTTTGTGCGGCAGCAGTATCTGTTGTTGGGAGCGTACCCAGTTCCATGCAAAACTGTCAACCTGCCATTCCTCCCTGACCTGCACTCGATAATCACGTCAGCCAGTGACGACGCCTCCACTTCCGTCAACTCACCTTTCTCCCGCAGCAAAGCGGCAAGTTCGCCCTTGCCTGCCCTGTTCAGGTTCAATCTCTGAGACATCGCCGCGACTCCGTGGTTGGTAACCACCGCACCCGTGGGATCGACCGCAAGATGCTGCACGGAGAACTTCCCTCCGCCCAACTCTCCGTTGTCCATGAACAGACCGGGCATATCCTGCAGCGTCGCGTCATTCGTGGAAACCGCGATCGCGCCCCATGCCCGCTCCACGGCCGACTCCGCAAGCTCGCGGGAAACCTGCCTGCTGCGCAGCCTGCCGGCGGCGCCCAGCGCGGACGAGACCACATTCCCTGCCGCAATGGCCAGCGAGACGATCAGGAAGACCGCCCACAGCGCCAAGACAAGCACGCTGCCGCCCCTATTTGCACATTCGCTCATGTGTCCACCCCCGCCCATCAGCGCCTGGCTGCCGGCACGGGCATCACCTTCTCCAGACTCGTCCCGAGCGCCGCCGGGAAGATCGTTAACCTGACCGCAAGCGGCGTGTTGGTGGTGGCCTGTTTCCACATGTATTCCGCACCTGAAAGGGCGTAGTACTCGAAAGTGCAGGAGTCGATCCCGGTGAATACGGCCTCGGTTGCGCCTTCTTCGGGTTCCTGCCCAGGCATACTCCAGATTCTCCGCCGGAGAATCCCCCTGACCCGGTCGTACCTGTAGCTGACCCCGCCAAGGGATGGACCGTCCAAACCTTCTCCCGTCGAGACCAGAAGAGGGAAAACTATGCTGTCAGGCGCCCCTGCGAACGGAAGTTCCGAGAATTGCACCATGTTGGCCACGTCATTCTCCACGACGGCGAGTCGAGGAAACACATCGGTGGCAAGCAGAGTTTCAGTTCTGGCTCTGTCCCACACGTTCACACCCGCCACGATCCCCGCGCCAATCGCCCCGCCGAGAACTCCGACTATGCAAACCGCCACAAGAACTTCTACAAGAGTGAAGCCCTGCGATTGACTCAGGAACGTGCTATTTCGCTCCGCCGACATAGAAGCGCCTCTCGTATTCCCTGTCCGAGTCCGCACGTCCCAGCCTTACTCTGACCACAAACAGCGCGTTGGACCCGCCGTTTATCTCGGTCTCCAGATCCGTCTGGCGCCGCCACTTCAGACCGTCGAGAGTGGATTCGATGTCTTCAGATCCGGACATCAGGGAAATGCTTGTGCCGCTCGATGCCGCAATTCGCAGAGCTCCAGCACGTTCGACGGTCAGATGTCCGGCGATTGAGGAACTCCTTACGGCTTCCATCGCCGCAAGGGAAGCGTTCATGGCGCGAAGAACCAGAACAAGCCCCACCGAAACAACCGCCACGGCAACAAGAACTTCCACAAGCGTGAAACCGGAGCCATTTCGCCCGGCCGACGCCCTGAACGCAGGGCTCACGGCCCCGCGAAAGGCATGAAATGAGAGGATACTCGCCCGTCCCGAAGTCAGTGTCACGGTCACTGTTGCGCCGGTCACTCCCAGTTGCCGACATCGTCCTGAGTGGCTTCCTGCCCGTCCGGTCCGAGAGACCACACATCGAAACCCGAAGGGTTATGGGACCCCGGATACCTGTACGCGTAGGGCTTGCTCCAAGGATCGTCAGGCCGCTTCTCCAGGTACGGGCCCTTCCACCGGCTGCTGCCTGACGGGGACGCCATAAGGGCCGCGAGACCCTCCTCCGTGCTTGGATACCGCCCCACGTCCAGCCGGAAGAAGTTCAGGGCAGTCGATATCCCGGCTATCTCCCCGCGCGCGATGTCGCGCCTGGCCTCGTCTGCCCTCGGGATCACCCGCGGGAGCACCATACCAGCCAGAGCAGCGAGAATGATGACCACCACGAGTATTTCGATCAGTGTGAAACCTGAATCCGGCCTCGACTGAGTCATCGCTGCCTCCCCGCATCTACGCGCCTGCCCCTGCCTGAATCTACGCGGCTGTGCACGCCAAGTAAACCCCAAAGCCTGTTGAACGCCTATTTCAGCGTCGTTCCTATCTCGAACACCGGCAGCAACATCGCGGCCACTATGAAACCCACAACGGCTCCGACTGCAAGTATCATTGCCGGCTCGATGAGACTTGCGGCGATACGGGTCTGCTGAGCGACCCTTTTCTCGTAGTAACTTGCCACCTCCAGGAGTGCTTCGTCGAGCCGTCCGCCCTCCTCGCCAACGGCAGCCATGTTGGCGACAAAAAGAGGAAAGCCTTCGGCTCCGCGAATGCCGTCTGAGAAAGGAAGCCCCCTTCTGACGGTCGCGTCACGCGCGCCGCGAACCCCGGCCTCAAGAACAGCGTTGCGCACGGTGCCCGCGCACAGGTCCATCGCCTTGTCCACCTTTACCCCGCTGTCAAGCAACAGCGCCAGAGTGCGGGCGAACCTGGCCACGTCGGAGTCCCTGATCACGTGACCGAAGAAGGGCACCCTCAGCTTCAACCTGTCCATCACCATCCGCCCCCTGTCAACCGATGCAAGCCTCTTGAGCACGGCGAACACGAAGACGGCCAGCAGCAAGACCACCGGCCACCATCGGGAAACCGCGCCGCTCACGGCTATCAACGCGCGCGTGGCAAAGGGAAGCTGGCGATAGCTGCTGAACAGTTCGGCCATTCTCGGCAGGAAGAATGCCAGAAGAACAAACACAGTGACACAGCCGGCTGCGGCAACAAGGAGAGGATACGCCAACGCCGACTGAACATGCCTTCGAAGGTCATCCTCGGCCTCCCTGGCGTCGGCCAGGCGCGAGAGCACGACATCCAGCACGCCGCCGCCTTCACCTGTCCTGACCATGTTGACGTAGAAGTCGGAGAACGATCTGCCATGCTCCGACATCGCATCCGAAATGCTTCTGCCGTCGCGGACACTGGACTCCAGCGCCAGGACTACAGCCTTCATCCGGGCATCCTCGCTCTGTTCCGATATGGTGCGCAGCGCCCTGAGAATCGGAACACCTGACCGCAGAAGGCTCGCAAGCTGCCGGGTGAAGAGAGTAACGCTGCTCCGCGAAGGCCGGCGCCCGGCCGCCGCCGTGTCCCGGGCCGGCCCGCCATCCTCCGCCGCCTCGGCGACGGATACGGGACTGTACCCCATGGCGTCAACCTTCGCTACGGCGTCCTGTCTGGATTCAGCCCTGACGGATCCTGAAACAATCCGGTCCGGACCATCCTTGGCTGTGTATCTGTAGTGCGGCATGGCAGCCTGCCGGAACCTCGGTCCTACGCTACGATAACGCGGAAGACCTCCTGCTCGGTCGTGATACCGTCCTCAACCTTCCGCAGACCGTCCTGCAGAAGAGTCTGCATCCCAAGCTCATCCGCCTTCGCTCGTATTTCACGTGCGGATGCCTTGCCCATGATCAGGCCCGCGATGGCCGGAAGCATCGGGAGAAACTCGGCAACAGCAGCACGGCCGAAGTACCCGCTCCGTCCGCATGTCTTGCAGCCGGCTCCACGATACCTCGTAATCCCCGCTTCCCGAACCGCCTCCCTGCACTCCGGGCAGATCACCCGTACCAACCGCTGCGCGATGAACACCAGAACCGTCGAAGTTATCAGGTAAGGATCAACGCCCATATCCATCAGACGCACCGCAGCCCCGGCAGCATCGTTCGTGTGGAGAGTGCTGAGCACCAGGTGTCCCGTCATGGCCGTCTGTACTGCAATATCCGCCGTTTCACGGTCACGCACCTCGCCAACCATCATGACGTCCGGATCGTGTCTCAACATGCTTCTCAGCGCCCGGGCGAAGGTGAGACCTATCTTCGGATTGACCTGCGTCTGCGTTACCCCTCTCACTTCATATTCGACTGGGTCCTCGATGGTGATAATTTTGTGGTCGCGAGTGTTCAGCCGGTTGAGGCATGCGTAGAGAGTGGTGCTCTTCCCGCTTCCAGTCGGACCGGTCACAAAGACGATGCCGTGCGGCATCGCTATGTACTTCTCCAACTCCGCCCTGTGCGCCCCGGAAAACCCGAGATCGCCCAGGTTGAGCATCGACCGTGTCGGCAGGACCCTTATGACGATGTCCTCCCCGTGCACTGCCGGGACTATGGAGACCCGCAGGTCGAACTCTTCACGCCCCATGTTGACACGGGCTCTCCCGTCCTGGGGCAGACGTCTTTCGACTATGTCGAGTCCGGACATCAGCTTGATCCGGGACACCATGGCAGGATAGAGCTGCCGGATGCTTCGCGGCAAACTCGTCTCCTGCAGGACGCCGTCTATCCGCCTGCGACAGAGCATCTCGTCTCTGTAGCTTTCCAGGTGTATGTCGGTTGCCCTGTCCCGTATGGCGTCCTGCAGGATCTGGTTGACAAGGCGGACAACCGACGCATCCTCGGCCATGAGTTCCAGATCATGCGACGTCTCCATATGGGACGCCTCGCCCGGCCTGTCCTCTCCGAGTATGCGTTCGACCGTGCCTGCGCCGACTCCGTAGTGCCGCCTTATCGCACGCTGGATGCCAGCCCGGGTGGCAAGAACCCGATCGACCCTCAAGCCCAGGTTGGTCTCAAGATCATCAACGACAGCCATGTCGGAAAGGCTGGAGACCGCCAGCGTTATGACCCCGTCTTCCAGTTTCATCGGCATGGCGCAGTAGTGGGTTGCGAGCCTCGGCGGGATGGATCTCACGGCGGACTGGTCAACCGGCGTGTCGTCGTCAAGATCAACGACCTGAAGCCCGTAGACCTTGCCGAGAGCGCTGAGCAGAGGCCCCTCGGCAACGTAGCTGTCATCCCGGAGCACGTCAGGAAGCGGCCGCCGGCTTTCCTTGGCCCGTGCCGCCGCCTCCTCGAAACGCTCCGCGGAGAGCAGCCCATCCGCCTCAAGGCGTTGTCCCAGCTTGTTCATATTCAGATGCCGCGGCCCCGGTCACGCAACCGGAGAAAAGCTCACGCCTTGATCTTGCCGATCATGTAGAACTCTTCCTCAGACCGGTCGTCCATCCTCCCGTCGATGACCATCTCCACGCTGTCCAGCGTTTCAGAGATCTTGACGAACTCGCCCTTGCGCCCGGTGTATGACTCCGCGACGAACATGGGCTGGGTCATCAGATTGGTCAGCTTCCTGGCGCGCAAATAGAGCGTCCGGTCCGCCTTGGAGAGCTCATCGAGCCCTATGACCGCCACGATTCGCCTCAACTCTTCAGCCTTAGTGAACACCCTCAACATCTCCTGCGCCAGATCGAAATGGCGCTGGCCGACGATGCTGGGGTTGAGGTTCGAACACGACGACGTCAGAGGATCGATCCCGGGATACAGTCCAAGCTGGGTCCTTTCCCGCGAAAGAACCATGACCGCGTCAAGGTAGCTGAATATCGCCACCACCGCCGGATCGGTCAGGTCGTCCGCCGGCACATACACGGCCTCGAACGCGGATATTGAGCCCTTGATGCGCTCGTGCACGTCGCCGACCTCGGAACTGAGCGTCGGCTGATAGCCGGTCTCCGACGGAGTCCTTCCGAGCAACGTCGATATTTCCGCGCCCGCCTGCACAAACCTGAACACGTTGTCCATGAACAGCAACACTTCCTTGCCCTGCTGTTCGAGATGTTCGGCCATGGTGATGCCGGTCAGCACAACGTTGAAACGGGCGCCCGGCGGTTCATCCATCTGGCCGAAAGCCATCATGATCTTGTTCAGAATGCCGACCTGCTCAAACTCGAAGTAGAGCTCGTTTCCCTCGCGTATGCGCTCTCCTATGCCCGTGAAAACACACGCTCCCTCATGCTCCTCGACGATGTTGTGTATGAGCTCCATGATCAACACCGTCTTCCCGCAACCGGCTCCGCCGATGATGCCCGTCTTACTGCCGCGGACAACGGGGAAGAGCATGTCCACTATCTTGATGCCCGTCTCGACGACCTCGGACTTGGCCCCGGACAGCGCATTCACATTCACGTTTACGCGCGATACGTCCTTGTGGATGGGCGAACGCAGCCCGCCCGTGTCGATTTCCCCCTTGTTGTCGATCGGATTCCCCATCACGTTGACTATGCGGCCGTACAGGGCGTCTCCGACCGGCACGGTGAGGGTCTCTCCGCCGGACACCGCAACGGCGTTCCGCTGCAGGTTCAGCGTCGAAGCCAGGGCCACGCACCTCGCGATGTTGCCTTCGAGATGTTCTGCAACCAGCAGCGTTATGTCACGTTTGTCGAAGGTTCGCACATGAACCGTCTCATGGAGGTCCGGCATGTCCTCCACCTTCTCGAACTTGACGTCGACAACCGGTCCCTGAACGGCAACAACCTTGCCCTTCTTCTTTTCGACTGAAGCAACCGCTGTACCTTCACTCATACCGTATCCCTCCAGACTCTCAAATGTGCGCTAGGCGTCAGCCGCAGCCTGCGGCTGCGTTGCACCCCTGCGTCTTCTCTTCATCCCCTTCTTGGCGCCGAAGCTCTCGCGCATGCCCTTGTCGATCTTCTCATGCGAGGCCTTGAAAGTCTGGTGCCGCACCTTCTTCAACTGTTCCTCAAGCTTCTGGAAACTTCCCTCGAGATGCATGGCCCTCGCGGAAAATTCCGCGAGCTTGCTGTCCTCGAACACCTCGTAAAGCTTGCTTGTAACCCACGTGCTTGCCAGGTACTGCGCCATGTCGGCGAAAGACGACTCCACGATCACCCCAAGCGACTCCTGCATGAATCCGCGCAATGTCGTCGAGGCCTGCGCTCCTTCCCCGGGCTCATCCTCGACGGATATCAGGTCTCCGCACGGCAGCACCCTGATCACGTCTATGTCCTGAGCCGAAAAGGACAGGGGCTTCGGATACGCCAGAAGAACTCTGCCCATCCTGCCGGCAAGCACCTCTTCCACTATGTGGTCCTTTATCTCCACAGCCTGCTCGTAGATCGTCTCCTGGCTTATTCCCGGAAAGAACCTGAAAGCCCTGCCCATGTCTGCGAAGGCCGTCTGCCCCTTCTCCCCCACAACGACAAGCGCCGTCTTCTCGTCAGGCGTCTCGCCCTGCGCTGCAAGGGCAGCCCGTATCACTCCCTGGTTAAGCCCGCCCATGAACCCGGAATCGGAAGTGATCACGACCAGCCCCAGCGTGTCCGACGCCGACCGCACCAGCGGATTGGCCGTCTCAACAAGGTTGACGACCCGGAAGAAACCCGCAAAAGCACCCATGAAGCGGTCGAACCGCTCCTTTTCCTTCTCCATCAGGTGATACTGGGCAGCCGCGATATTCTTGAGCGTCTCAATGAGCTGCACAAGTTCGCGGTTGAACTTCAGTTCCTTGCGGAGTTCGCTAAGTTGCATCCGGCATGCCTCAAACCGAAATCAACGGCCGCCTGACGGCCGGCAGCGCCATGTCAGGTGCCTATACCCTTCTTCACTTCCGAAACCGCCTCATGGTACCGGCTCAGCAGGCTGCCATCTATCTCAAGACTGCCCAGCTTGAACGAAAGACCGGCCAGCAGCGCTTCGTCAATTGTCTCGTTGATCTCCACGTCAGCCCCGAACTTGTTCTTCAGGAGCTCCTTCAGCCGTTCCTTCTGCTCTTCCTCAAGTGGATGACTGCTCTTGAACACGGCATCGTCCGCATCCACGGTGATGCTTGAGCTGTCCACCTCATCAAGGGCGTTCAACAGTTCCTCAATGAACTTGCGATTGAGCTCGACGTTCATTTCCTCGCTGAAAACAAGCTTAAATATCCTGCCGCCGTATTCCACGGCCTTCTCTTCCATGTCCTGGGCTATCTGCTGTCTCAGCTTCTCTTCGTTCTTCCTCGCCTGATCGATTATGCGCTCACCTTCCTTGCGGGCATCAGCCAGGGCTTTTTCTCTTGCCTTGGCCATCTCTTTCTCGGATTCCTTGCGCTGCCGCTCCATGGATTCCTGGGCCTCGATCTTTCTCGCCTCGAAGTCACGCTCGTGCTCGGCGATTTCGGCCCTGATCCGCTCCTCCTTCCGGCGCACCTCGCCTTCGACTTCACGGATCTTGGCCATTGCCCTGCGCGTATCCCCCAGCAGCAGACGCCTTATGGCGAACACCATCAGCGCTGTCGCAGCCACATAAGTCAGCGCCACCGGCATCAGTATTCGTATGATTTCTCGCATGCTCCCCGCCTCCATGCGGCGGCCCCGGCCGTTCGCCCGGGCTGCCTATTCACCTATGTTCCAGCAAACAACTGGAACAGTATGAGCAAAGCAACCACCGCTATCGCCTCGGCAAATACCAGGGCGACAATCATGGCCTGCAGTATCTTGTTTGCAGCCGAGGGGTTGCGCCCCAGCGCCCGTATGCTCGCGTACCCGATGGCCGCTATCACGGCCGATGGGCCGATAATCGTCACGAACATCACCAGAAATATTACGAACTTGTCCATGCCCGCCCTCCAGGCGCAGACGGTCTATTCCTCTACCAGAGCCATGCACTCGTTCCTGTCGAACCTGACCATCCCCTGCCGTATGGGTATCCTGCGGTGCCAGTCCACCACTATCTCGCCCTTGACAAGCAGGCTCACAATCGGAGCGTGATGGTCCAGTATCTCAAACTCCGCGAGATCGCCAGGCAGGAACACGCTCGACGCGTCGCCCTCGAAAATCACGTGCTTGGGATTCAAGATCGTCAGTTTCACCCGCCCCCGCCAGGCTTCCGGCCGAAATAGGCCTCCAGCAGACTCCTCAGACTCTCCTCGATTTCCGGAGTGAGCTCTGCTTCAGCTTCAATCCGCGACGCGAGCCCGGGCATTCTCTCTGCCGCGAACCCGGCGATCCCCTTCGTGAAGCGCGTCTTCTCCTCGCGGTCCAGAGGCGCAAGCATGCCGGCGTGCAGGGCATACAGAAGGAACACTTCCTCCGAAAGCGAAACAGGAGCGTGCTGCCCCTGCTGCAGAATCGAGACTATCGCTTCGCCCTTCTTGATCGTCTTCTCGGCCTCTTCGGACAGGCCGGACCCCATCCTGCTCAGTTTCACCACTTCAGAATATCTCGCGTAGTCAGCCCGTATGTCGCGACTCAGCTTCTTGAGAACCGGCGGCTGGGCTCTTCCGCCGACGATCGACAGAGAAAGCGAGATATCGACCGCCGGGCGGAATCCCTCCGCGAAGATGGTGCTGCTCATGCATACCTGCCCGTCACACATGGAGGCCAGGTTGGACGGGATATAACCTGTAAGGTCGCCCTGCAACGTCTCCGCGATCCCCAGGTAGGTGATTGACCCGCCGCCGTGCTCCGCATTGAACTGACCAGCCCGCTCCATGAGCTGAGTCTGCACATAGAATATGTCGCCGGGATACGCCTCACGGCCTGGCGGCCTGTCCAGGAGCAACGAGAGCTGGCGATAGGCCCACGCATGCTTGGTAAGGTCATCAAACACCACGAGCACGTCACGCCCCTTGGCCGCGAAATGCTCCGCCATGGAGGCAGCCGCAAACGGAACTATGTACTGCTCACCCACCGGCGAACTGTCGGTTGCGACTATCACCGCCGTGTAGGACAACGCATCGTTGTCGTGCAGAATCGACATGGCCTTCTGCAGAGAAGAGACAGACTTCCCGACGCAGCAGAAGATGCAGATCACGTTCCGCCCGACCTGATTTATGATGGCATCCAGCGCTATGACCGTCTTGCCGGTCATCCTGTCGCCGAGAATCAACTGCCGCTGACCCTTGGCGATGGGGATGAAGATATCCACCATCTTCGTGCCGGTTGGCAGAAACTGCGTAACCGGATCCCTGTGCGTGATCGGCGGCGAGTCCTTGAATACGGGCGCAAATGACTCCGGCTCGACCGGCTGCCCCTGGTCACACGGATACCCGAGCGCCGAAACCATCCGGCCTATCACTGCATCACTGACCGGGATTTGGAACGGCTCACTGACTCCCGCCACCTCCCGGCCCATCCTGAGCTTGCCCGGATCGCCAAGCACAAGGGCAAGGACCTCCTGCTCGTCGTATCCCATCACGATTCCCTTGACCCCTTCACCGAGGTCAACGATCTGGCCGTTCAGACACGTCGGAAGACCATCTATGCGGACAATTATCTCCTTGATGTCCTTGATCCGGCCCTTTTCCTGGACCTTGATCTTAAACAGCGGTATGGGAGAGCCCCGCAAGCTCATTGTTGAGCGCCTCCTTGATCGGCTCGGTCAGTTCCTTCTTCTGGGACAGTTCCGCCGGCAGCGTGGGGTGCCTCGTCCTTACCCGGCGTATGAACTCAGCCAGGATTCCCCTCACCTGCGGAGGATCGGCCTTGTCCAGCAGCCCGCGCTCAAGCGCGTAGAGGATCATGACTTCGTCCTCCATCGCAACCGGCTCGTTCGCGTCCTGCTTCAGGACTTCTTCAAGAACCTTGCCGCGATTCAAACGCCTTTCGACCTCACCCGACACTCCGGCCTTGATCCGGGTAAGCTTCTCAAGTTCCTTGTATCGCACATACTCAAGCTTGAGCATTCCGCTAAGCTTCTTCATCGCTTTCCATTGAACCTTGCTGCCGATCCTCGAGACAGAAAGCCCCATGTCAATTGCCGGCTTGAATCCCTCGCCGAACAGCAGGGAATTCATGTACACCTGTCCGTCGGTCATGGAAATGATGTTGGATGGAATATAGCCTGCGACGTCGCCCTGCAGCGTCTCGACAATGGGCAGGTGCGTCATGGACCCGCCGCCGCGTGCCGCGTTGAGCTTCCCCGCGCGCTCAACAAGCTGGGAGTGTATATAGAATATATCGCCGGGATACGCGTCACGGCCCGGCGCTCGCTCCAGCAACAGAGATATCTGGCGGTAAGCCCACGCGTGCTTCGTGAAATCGTCGAAAACAACGAGGACGTCGCGCCCCTTCGTGTACATGAAGTACTCGCCGAGACTGCACGCCACGTACGGGGCCAGATACTGCTGCCCCATCGGGTCCGAAGCGGTTGCCGCAACGATCATTCCGTAGTCCCAGACGCGCCCCTTGTCGAAAGACTCCGTCACCTTGGCAAGCGCCGCCTCCGCCTTGCCTATGCAGCAGTAGATGCAGACCACGTCCTTGCCCTTCTGGTTCATGATCGCATCGACCCCGACGGTAGTCTTGCCGGTGGTGCGGTCGCCGATGATCAACATGCGCTGCCCCATTCCTATCGGCAAAGTCATGTCGATTATCTTCGTGCCGGTTTCGAGAACCTGCGCCAGCGGAACCCGTTCGAGCACGCCCGGCGCAGCTCCGAAGATCGGGTTGGCGCCATCCTCGCGTATCGGACCGCCGTTGTCCGCCGGCTCTGCCAGGGCGTTCAGCCTCCGGCCGATGAAACGTTCCCCGACAGGAACACGGAACTGGTCTATGGTCGTGATTACGGCGTCACCGGGCTTGATCGGGGCGCCCTCGCGGACAACAAGCACGAGCACGTAGTCCGGGTCAAACCCGACAATCACCCCCTGCGCCGAAACCCCGATGTTCACCAACTGCCCGTTCATGCAGTTGGTCAGCCCGGTCACGTGCACGACATCCTGCCGGATCTCCGCAACAACCCCGTGCTCGATGAGCTTTATCGGGTTGATCTTCAACGGCATACCACATCTCCCCCGTCAAAAAGACACTGTGAAGACCCCGCGCCGGAAGACCGACGGATGGAAGTACGGCTCGCGGCAGCGGCAAGACTGCTGAGAAACGGCCTCACAGGCCCAGTTTCTCACTCTTGCTCTTTCCGTACCACCTCAGGAAGAAAAGTACACTGAAGAAACCCAGGAAGCCAAGGACTATGTAGATGATGAGCCATGTGGTCTTCTTGCTGGGCGCCTGGACCGCAAAACCCCACTTGGACTTCCGCTCTATCGGCCGCAAAGCGGCCTCAACGCGCCTGAGTTTCTGCTCCAGAATGTCAACCCTTGCGGTCTGCTCACGAAAGAATGCGACATACGCGTCATTCACGGCCGTCGGCCCCTCTTCACCCCTTATCTCAAGAAGCCCGCCAAGAACTCCGGATATCGCTTCCTCCACGCCCTTGTAACGCCCCCGGACCTCCACCCTGTAAAGCAGGTTGCTGGCCGAGGCAATCAGGGATGCCACCCTCGGCCCGTTGACATCCCACTTGTCCCTTATCGTCACGCGGAATGTCTTCTTCTCGCCGGGCGCCAGGTCTATCCCTTCCTTGTAGACGTAGCACATCCCGGTGTTGTAGTCCGCACCGACTTCGAGCTCTCCGGCTTCCAGTACATCGTATATCTTCACCTCTTCCGGAAGGCTCTCGCGTACAACGGCCTGTTTCTTCTCGGATACCGAAGGGTTGACCACCGTGAATTCCATGATGGCCGTCTTGTATTCAGCGGGTTCCGAATCTTCGCCCCGTTCCGGTTTCGCGAGGAGCTTGCTCTCTCCGACCATCTCCCCTATGTCCTGCCCTGTCCCCAGCACAAGGTTCTCTATCATCCCCACGTCCCTCTTGACCCGCCTGAGCATGCCCAGGTTGGTCTCGTAGGCATTGATGTGCTGTATGGCCTCCACCCCCGGCCCGATCGCGAACTTGTCCTGCCGCTCCAGAATGTCGGCAAGGTTCTTCTCTATGAGCTTCTGCAACTCGGTTGCGGTTGCGTGGACCTCCGCGCCGCGAAGCTTGTCCACAAGAGCCCCCGCATGCCGATTGATGCCGTCTATCTCGCCCGGTTCGATCGTCCATATATCACGGATGTCGATATCGAACACCCTGCCCTCTTTGGGGCCCAGTTCGACCTTCTTGTGCACATAGTAGATGTCGTTCCTGGTGTCGTAGCCCCAGTCGAGCCCGCCCCAGCTGACAACATCATTCGTTCCCACACGAGCGGGGAGATTGGCACGCACATCGGCAACCTGGTTCGTCTCGCGGGGATTGACAACCGTGATGCGCAACCTGACCGTGGCTCCCGAAGCCGGCATGCCCCAGGCGGCAAGAAACAATACGCAGGAGAACATGCACGCCAACTGTCGAACGCACGGTATGACTGGCGTATTCATCATTGGACTGTGAAGGATGCTACCGGCACGCATGGCGACACCGCAATTGAAAAAGCCCCGATGCACGGCGTGATCGGCCGTTACTCGACTCCGATGAGCCTGGACTCAACAACCGGAGTCTGGAACTTCTCCTCGATGAGGCGCTTGATCAGCCGCACCGAACTGTCTATCTCCTCCATGTCGCGGCTTAGCTTGGCGATGGTCTTCATGTCGACCCCCTCGCCAGCTTCCGTCGGAGGTCCGCCTTTCGCTGGTTCCTTGCCGGGCTCGGACGGAGCACCCCTCCCGAACTCGGTCACCAGCGGGAATTCGGGGTACCCGCCCTGCGCGGCAAGCTGCCTGAATTTGCGCAGTGCGTCCGCCAGCGCCCTCTCCAGCGCAGCGGGATCAAGCCCCTTCGGGATCTCGCTGATTCCCTTCTGCGCGGCATCCAGCGAACTCCGGACCTGTTCAAGAATGGCCGTCAGCTTCTGCGGATCGAGCCCCTGCATGTTCTGGAGTGCGGCCTTCAGTTCGTCTATCCCGCTTGCAGCATTGGCGGCCTCCGACTTTGCGGACTGCGCCTTCTTCGCGGCGTCGGAAGAGGCAAGCCCCATCGCTTCCATCTGCGAGCTGACCTGCGCCAACCTGCCGAAGAACGTGTTCCGGTCAGTGCTTCCGGATCTTCCGAGCAAACGCTCCACCCTTTCCACAGCGGAAAGATCTATTGCCGAGAGATCAATGCCTCCCACCGCCGACTGGACCCTGCTCATTCCAGTCTCCAGCCCAAGCACCCGGCTGAGCGTATCGGCTATGCTTCTGTTCATCGCCGCCATGTCCACACCGGACAACCCCTGGGACAGCGCCGCCACGTTCGTGGAAAGCGCCCCAAGCCCACCCAGGCCCTGCACCAGGCCAAGAACGGTACCCACGTCACTCTCCATCTGCGGCAGGTCAACTCCGCCGACCGCCGCCGAGAGCGTGGCTATGTCCGTTTCGAGACCGGACAGGTCGCCAAGCCCGCGCACCACTGTCCAAGTGTTGGATACCGACTTCATTATGTAGGGAAGATCCGACCCCGACAGCGACTGCGTCAGCCGGTTGATGTTCGTTCCGAGCTGCTCCAGACCGCCCACCCCGCTCAACACGGCCACCATGTTCGTTATCTCAGCCTGCAGGTCCCCGATCTGGTCCATCCCGGAAATGGCGCTGACAAGGTTCGTCATCTGACGGCCAAGCGCATTCATGTCCACGGTGCGCAGTATGGTCACGAGATCCGAGACGTTCGTCTGCATCACACCAAGATCCTGCAACCCCCTGACCGCGCTCACCAGGTTCGTGATCTGCCCCTGTACCACCGACAAGTCCTGCATTGTCCTGATCGCCGCAGTCATGTTGGTGATCTGACGGCCGAGAACGCCCAGGTCGGTGGCCCCCATGGAACTCACAAGCGAAGCGACGTTGGTCTGCAGAGCGGCGAGCTGATCAAGCCCCTCCACGACAGACACCAGGTTCGTTATCTGGGACTGCACGTTCGACAAGTCGCCCATGCTCTGGATTGCCGCCGTAAGGTTCGTCATCTGCCGGCCGAACACCGTGAGGTTCACGCCGCCCATCGTGGTAACCAGCGCGGAAACGTTGGTCTGCAACACCGCCAGGTCCTGCATGCCGCGAACCACCGACGCCAAGTTTGTGATCTGGCCCTGAATGTCGCGCAACTCGCCCATGCTCTGGATTGCCGCAACCATGTTCGTCATCTGGACGCCAAAACCGTCGAAGTCCACCCCCACCATCGTCCTCGCCAGGGCCGCGACATTCGTCTGCAAACCGGCAAGCTCATCCAGCCCCCGCACCACGGAGACCAGGTTCGTTATCTGGGCCTGCACGTTCGACAGATCGCCCATGCTCTGAATCGCGGCCGTCAGGTTTGTCATCTGCCGGCCGAACACCGACAGGTTCACCCCGCTCATCGTTGTTACGAGCGCAGCCACGTTCGTCTGCAACACCGCCAGGTCCTGCATGCCGCGAACCACCGACGCCAGGTTTGTTATCTGCCCCTGAATGTCGCGCAACTCGCCCATGCTCTGGATCGCCGCAACCATGTTCGTCATCTGGGCGCCGAAGTCCTGGAAATTGACCCCGACCATCGTCCGCGCAAGCGCGGCCACGTTCGTCTGCAAAACCGCCAGTTCATCAAGGCTCCTCACCGCGGCAGTCAGGTTGGTTATCTGGTCCTGCACGCTCTTGAGTGAACCCAGGTCCTCCACCGCCCTGACGACGTTGGACATTGTGTTGCCAAGCTGGGACAGGTCGGCTCCGCCAAGCGAGTTCACGAGGAGAGCCACGTTTGTCTGCAGGTCGGCCAGATCCTGCATGCTGCGGACAACGGATTGGAGGTTTGTTATCTGGTCCGCGATCCCGGTGATGTTGGTCAGGTTCTGGATGCTCCGGACAACGTAATCGGTGTTTGTGACCGTCGTGTAGATGTCCGGCAGGTAGCTGGCCACGTCGCTCACGTTCGAAAGCGCGCCCCACGGAACGGAACCGAGGGCTTCGATGAGCGGATTCAGATTGGTGGCTATGCTCCCGAGCTTGTCCAGCCCCTCTATTCCCTGGATGATCGTCGTCATCTCGGTAACGTTGCTGCGGACTTCAGAGAGGCTGTGGCTCATCGAACTCAACAGGCCCGGCATGCCGCCAAGGGTCCCGCCGGTGACGTTGAGTATTATGCTGTCGCTGGACCTGTCGTCGGAACAGACAACCCGATAGCTGTTGGTCCCCCAGTCGGCGATCAGCACCTTCTCGTATATGCCCGCTATCACCATCGTCATCGGCGCGTTGTACGGGGGATTGAGCTCGGGTATGGATATTGTCACGTTCTGAGCGTCGGCCCTGGTCTTGTAGAGGATGCGGTTGGTGGAACCGAAGGCCACCGAATCGGGCCGCGTCAGGATGCGCGCAAGCGTTGCCACCAGGTTTTCCTCGATAGGCGCCAGCCTCGCGCGGATATTCGTCACGCCGGGCAGTATCACGTCAACACTGCCCTCTATACGGGCCAGGCTGCCTGTCGCCAACCCGACAAAGGCCGACAGGTTCGTGCGCATGTCCGCCGTGCCGACATAGATGGAGTCAAGTTGGTTCGTGACCCTCGCCCTGAACATGGCCTGGGCATCCGACAGACTCTGGACAACGTTGCTCACCCCGCCGATCCGGCCGGTGATGTTGGTCTCCGCCACAGCCAGCGCCGCCGAAATCTCGTCAATGGCGGCCTGGTCGGCCGAGATGCGCAGCGTGTAGGTGATGACGGATGAGAACGTCTCCCGGGAGTACTTGATGTCAACGCGGGCATAGTAGGTCTCGCCCTTTGCAAGCACACTTGTTACCTGGTCCCACTTGAACTGGAACACGCCCGTCTCCGGCTGCGGCAACGCGTTCACCAGGTTGGTGACCGAAACGCCGTTCTTGTCGTAGATGAGGATCGTGCACTCCGACGGGTCGAGCATCACGCGCCCCGCCCTCTCGAGCCACGCGTAGGCCGAGAGTGTGTCGTTCGCGCCGCCCTCGTAAGTGATGTTCGCCATGACCCTGTACTCGGCCTCCACGTCAGACCGCTTCATCATGATCGTGATCTCGCGCGAAGGCTCGGACAGCCAGTTGAAACTGACATAGTCGTAGAAGTACAGCCGCGACCAGATTGAGTCAAAGCGGCCGTACGGGTACCTGCGGGTCACCGGCGAGGTCAGGTCGGACTGCGAAGTGCCCGTGCTTTCGCTCAGGACCAGGTTGTTCAGGTGCTCGCCGCTCTGCTGATCGAGAACGTTCCAGACGATGGTGTAGTAGTTGATCGAAAAGTCGGCGTCGGAGTCGTCAAGCGCGCCGGCCATGTCAGCCTGCTCCACGCGCAGGCGCACCGAACTGATCGTAGTCCCGACATCTGCCACGGTCCAGGTGTACGTCGAAGGTTCGGTCCCGTAGCCGGTTACCGGAACCGGCGAGGAGTTGATCTTCTTCCACGAATCGTCCGCATGGAGCGGGTCTATCGAGTAGAAGAGATTAACCGAAGACACGCCGCCCCAAGTGTACCACCTGACCGTGGCGGGCTTCCGTGCGTAGAGGCTCGTCTCCCCTCCGTTCGGGAAGAGAACCTGGAACCTGCCGACGATGTAGAAGATATCCGACTCGTCGCGAATCACCGGCTTGTCCAGGTTCTCGACGATTATCCTGGTCAGCCCGAGCCTGTCAGGGACAGTCCACGGCACGCTGTAGCTGTTGTTCTCCGAATCATAGGCGGCGGCCCCGGAGAAGATGTCGTACTCTGCGGTATACGGCCAGGGGGAGTAAGCCACCCTGAAGATGTTGCTCATCGTTCCGCCCTTGCTCCACGTCACGCTGTAGGTGTCGGTAACGCGCCACAGGTCGTTCGATGCGGGGCTCACAACGATCACGGTCGGTTGCGCAACAACCAGGAACGGCGCCGACACGCCGACGAACTGCCCGGAAGTGTCGCGCACGCGCACCACCACTCCCTCGCCCACCACCGAACCGTCCACCAGCCAGTTCACCGTCGGGCCCGGCACGCCGACGCCGATCTGCACCGTAGGCCCGCCCGGCTTCTCCACAAACACGTCATATGATCCGGACGTCCCGACACCCGTCCACGTCACGATGTTCGTCTCTCCCGCAGCCCAGATGCTGGACGATGTGGGCCTCGTGACCTTCACGCCGTGGACTGCAAAGGGTTCCGAATAGGTCGTCGCTATCGTCGAAACAGCCTTCAGGCGCGCATTGGCCGAAGGGAGACGACTGAACTCAACCGTCCAGGGAACATAGCTGTCGCCGTCAGAGAGAGGCCAGTTCTTGCGCACTTCGTTACCGGGCTTGGTGTCGTATGATGTTCCGTCAGATGAATAGTAGAACGTCGCGAAGTCGCCGGCCCGGGAAGCCACCAGGTGGATCAGGTTCGTGCTGCCGTGTCGCCAGATGCTGCCGGTCTTCGGCTCCTTGATCTTCAGACCGCGCAGGACGAACTGCCTGCTCTTGATCTGGTAGTTGATGTCGGACTGTTTGGGTGAATTCTGAACTACGAACTTCAGAACCGCCCTCACGCTCGGCGTTGAGTTTGATGGAATGTTCCAGTCATAGAAACCGCTCGCCACATAGATCGGCGACGCGTTGATCGCCGCCGGCTCAAACGTCACCCCGCCGTCGAGCGAGAGGAAGAAATACCCGTTGGCGTTCTCGTCAAGCCCGGCCGAACTCCAAGTGATCTTCGACACTTTCCCGATGTCCAGGATGGATGTGTCGGTCGGAGCGGTTATCCGCATGCCCCTCAGCGTAAACACAGGCGAGAACCCGGTGAAGGGACCGCCCTTGATCATTACCTGCGCGTTCAGAGACGGCGACACCGTGTCAGGTATGTTCCATGTATAGACGTTGTTGCCGGGGTAAATCTCGTTGTTCCCGACTTCGGCGATGAAGTTGGATGTCGCCCCGCCTGTGGTCGTGTAGTACAGCCTTGCATACTCGCCACCGCCTGAATCGGCGGAACCGGCTGAAGTCCACGATATCTGCCCCGGCTCGCCCACGGTGAACAACTGGGCGTTCGTCGGTGCGTTGACTGTGATGCCGCCTATCGTGAAGAACTCGTCCGAGTCGTCTGTCATGGCAACGGCCCATCCCGGCGGGTCCAGCGATACTATCCTTGCCATGGCACGGGCAGTCGGCTGCGTCGGCTGCCAGTTGATGGATCGGTTCCCAAGACCGCGATTACCGAGCAATTGCCATGTCAGTCCCCCATCAGTTGAAGTGTATATCGCCCCCTGTGAACCTGCCTGGTTGTATGACCAGCGAATCGAATCCGTCCCACCCTTTGGCCAGACCACCTTTGTGTTCGGATACTCGATCTTGACACCGGCAATGTTGAACCGTTCCGAGACATCAAGCAGGTTGGTCCTGTCCAGATGGGAGACGACCCTTATCCTCGCCTTGTCGGATGGATAGGGCTGGACCGTCCACGCGTACTCGTTGCTGGCCGTATTGAAGACGTTTGACGCGATCGTGGTCCACGTGACCCCGTCGTCGTAGGAGTAGTACAGATCAACAAGGTTGCCCGCGCCGCCAGACTCCCACCTGATCGTCTTCTGCGTCCTCAGTTCCCAGTTCTCGCCGGCTGACGGCGACGTAACGCTCACGTCCGCAAGCTGGAAGACGCCGGATACGCCGTATATCCTGTTGTCAGAAAGAGACCTTATCCGCACCCTTGCCGTGTCGGACGGCAGCTCATTGATGAACCACACGTACGTGTTTTGCCCGTCCACATTCGCCACATCCGTCAGCACGTTGGTCTGCCATGTCACGCCGTTGTCGCGGCTGAAGTCCATCGCAACCTTCGGCCCGCCAAGCCGGGAAACCCACTGCAGAGTAAGGTCGGAACCGTTGTTGTAGTAGCCGCCCTGCACAGGCGCCGTGACGGTTATGCCGGCCAGCGTGAACGGGAGATCGGAGTCATCCTGCCCGTTGAACTGCGGGTTGGTGTTGTCGTAGGCGTGAACGCGTATCCGCGCACTCGCCGACGGCAGCGGCATCGGGAAGACGCCGGGCTCGATCATCCACCTGAACGTGTTGCTGCTTGAGCCCTGCACGTTGGGAGCGCCGCGGGCGATTATCTGTGAGAAATCAACCCCGTCGTGCGAATACCGGATGTCCACGAGCGCGCCGCGCGCGGCCGCCGCGCCTGGCGACCGCCAGACGATCGTGTTGGTTGCGGACTTGTACCAGACCTCGCCGCCGTTGGGCGCCCTGATCTGGAAGGCATCGCTCAGATGAAAGACGGAGTCGGACTGATCGTAGATCGAGGAGTTGTTGTTGTCGGATATCTTCACCAGCATCTGCTCCGACGCGGCCGGCGGCGTCAACCAGCTTGAGTAGGAACCTGTGTTCGGTATCCCGTTGGCAATGAGACTCCACGTGGAGCCGCCATCGCGCGAGTACTGGAGCCTCAGGTTGTTGCTCACCACGCCTCTCCACGACCATTTAACCGTGTATGGCGAATCAACCAGCCATGCCCGCTGGTTCGTTTCGGCCCCGTTCGGCTCCAGAACGACAAGGCGGCCTTCAGAGTAGTCCATCTTGACAGAATCGAGGGCTACCTGGTCGTCGCCGTTTGACCGAAGCATCGCGCGGAACCGGAACACACCGCCGGACTTAGCGTATAACTGCTGGTAGAACGTCACTATGCGGTTGCTTGTCGTCAGGTAGTCGTTTGCGAAATTCCACGGCTCACCATCGGATACGCTGTACTTCTTCCAGCTTGAAGCGCTCCAGTAGTACCAGTTTGCCCCCTCGTCGCCTGATATCTGGTACCTCACGCGATCGTTGTCGTTTGTACCCATCTTCTGGTTGAATCCCAGCAGGTTCCCATAGAAGAGTTGCCCCTGCCCCACTGCGGGGGCTACCCACGGCTTGTCTGTGGGGTAGGCGGACTGCTTTATCGCCGCCCCGCTGAAGATCGGGGCCAGCAACCCGTCCTCGACCGTCATGACGTAGCGGAACTGAAAATACTGACCAAGCGGCACAATGCCGAACATCGAGGACTCGTTTGAGTCGTCAAAGAATGACCCGCTTGTTCCATCCCTGCCTATGTAGGCAACCCCGGACAGGTCCGGGCTGTTCCCAGCCCTGGCCTGGATCCGGATGTTCCCAAATCCCATCTTGGCGTGATCCGCCGCCTCTTCCGGAACAAACGCTCGCTTGTAGACCGCCACCTCGTCAATCAAACCGGTGAATCCCTGGTAGCCGGATGATGAAGACCCTATCAGCAGGTTGCCTCCGAGGAAATCGCCGGAAGCAAGACCGTCCGCAACCTGCTTCCCGTTCACATAAAGATAGATCCTCTGCCCGTCATAGACAGCGGCAACATGGGTCCATTCCGAAGCCCGCATGCCCCCCGCCCAAGTACACGAACTCCCGTTCACCCAGAATGAGGGCCGACCCGAAGCGTCGGTATAGATGGCATATCCGTTGCCGCCTGAGCGCTTCTCAATAAGCGCCCGGCTGTCAACGTCGGTCATGTTTACCCACAACGAAATGGACACTAACTCGGGTTCAAGGGTCGCGGACCCGGTTACAGTGACCCCGCCGCCGGCGCCGGAAAGGCTCATGCAGCCGCTGAACCGGCCCGCTCCAGCCGCGGCGCTGCCCGAGTACGCTCCGTTCTGCGCAGCGGCGGAGGAATCAACAGCGACTCCTCCCGGCGTGACGGAATCCAGCCGCCACAGCCCTATCAGGTCAGGATCGGAAGCGGACGGAGCGTCGCCGAATGGCCCGTTCTCGCCCCACGCGATGCTCTCCCAGATCGCGGGCCCGTCCGCATCATAGACCGTGCTTTCAAATGTAACCTGGTTCCTTATGTTGAAACCAACCGCCGTCTTCTCGACGATTTCCGCGTCCGAAAGCGCCCTCGAATAGAGGATGACTTCATCAACGTTCCCGGCGAAGTAACCTGGCGGGGTCTCCGGGTTGCGCGCAACCTCCATTTGCCCGACTCCCAGCCCGCCGAAATCGGACGCCAACAACGCGGATGCAACCCGTGTGCCGTCAATGTAGAGATAGATCCCTCTGCCCTTCCTGATCCCCGCGATATGGTGCCAAGCGCCGTCACTCAGCGAACTGGCTGCGGCTGAGGTCGCCACTGCGCGTTTCCCCGGAAGTTGGACGATGAAGGCCGCCGCCCCCGCCACAGCCGCACTGCCGTTCCCGTTGATCTCCAGAATGAACCCCCCGTCTGTCCTGACCATGACAGCCGAACGTGCTGTTGCCGTGGACCTGAACCATGCGCCGGCTGTGAAATCGCCGGCAAGGTCGGCGGACGGAAGAATCACATACTGACCCGACCCGTTGAAGAGCCCGCTGGCCGTCCCCACCTTCGCAGCGGGACTCGGCGATGCCCCGCCCTGCGGGTCGCCATTGCGGTTCTTTCCGGAGGAGTCCAGAACTGAAGCACCCGCAGCCCAGTTCGTCTCATCCATGTGCCACAGCCCCTCAATTGACACCTCAACAACACTGTCTATGTTCACAAGGCCCGGAACAGTCGCTATGTCGTATGGGCTCTGGTCGGTGCCCAACCATTTCGTGTTGGAGAACACTCCCTGCAGGAGTTGGGCCGCGGAACCGTCAGTCTCGATTCCGGAAGCGGCGCCGCTGTACTCAATGCTGACCGAATTCACGTGAGGAGTCGCATCTCCATCGCCCTCCAGGAATGATCTGTACTGGAAATACCGCTTACCCCACACCTCGGATGGCAGTGCCGCACCGGAAGCTGTGAAATAGTCTGACGGGAGGTTGCCCGGTCCCACGAAGGGCACTATGCCAGGGATTGGGAATGTGTTCGAGGCACGCACCTGGAACTTCGCGGCCCCGGCGGCCCTGCCTCCTCCCGCCAGGAAATGAGACTTGATCGCACCGCCGTCCAGGGCAACCGAGTACATCGCTATCTCGTCCAGCATCCCCCTGAACCACAGCCCTCCCGCATACCCGACAACTATCGGCGATGAAACCGCAAAGCCGTTGGGGAACACGACGGCAACGTGGTTCCAACCGCGCTCAAGAAGCCTCGCATTCTGCCTGCCGTTGAGATACACAAGCGGTCCCGCGAACCCGAAACCCGTCACAGCCGCCATCCGCCCGCGCACCATGAACTGGCGCCCGCCGCCGAAGTCCATCAGGCCGCCGTCCGCACCGGCCGGGTTCACCCAGAACTCCACCGCGCCAATGCTGTTCGTCGGCAATGGAAGCGATACCCGTGTCGAGACGCCGTCAAACACCGCCGACTGCGATCCAAGCTTGGCCTTCGAGTAGTAGGCCATGTTTGTCAGGGCCTGGCCGTTCCTGCCCTTGCCGGTCGCATCCGCCCATCCACCGTTGACGTGCCACAGGCCAAGCATGGACGAGGAGGCAGCCAGTTCGGAAGGCCCGATCCAGTTCAGCTTGTCCCAGAACACGCTGATTCCGGCATCGAAGGTCCGCGATGTGTAGTAGCCGTCCTTCCTGAATCCGCCGTTGGAATTCCTGGCCAGAACCAGCCGACCGCGTTCCTCGGATCCGGGCACAAAGACGACCCCGCTCAGGCCCGCCCCCACAGCGAAATCGCCGAGGGTGTTGTCGAATGCAACGCTTCTGGTCCCGATCACCCCGGTCGAATCGAGATAGGGCGTCTCCTTTCCGTCGCTCTGCCCGATCATATACACCTTGTACTGCAGATAACGCTCAATCCGGCTGAACGCAGTCGAGTTCTGCAGATCGCTGTTCCTTGCGCTGTAGAATGTCCCCTCCGTGCCGTCCGGCCCCACGAACAACTTCCCGCCCAATTCACCCGGACCAGGCGCCGACCTGGCCTGGAAAAGCAGCGACTGCGGGCTGACGTACATCGAGTACACATCGCGGTCGCCCATCGCCCGATCCAGCAGCGCAAACTCGTCAAACATGCCGAGCATGCCCTGCCCCGCGCTGCCGCGTCCGCCCACTCGCACTTCATTCGCCACAAAC